>NZ_JACJDW010000100.1:0-209 GCF_014163745.1 Pseudoalteromonas sp. SR44-2
AAGTAGATATTTACTGAAAGACTTAAAAAATATTATCAGATATTTTCCAAATTCAGTTAGTGCGTAGTAATACGGATTAACGCCCAAATTTGCTTGGTGACAATAGCGTTTTGGACCCACCTGATCCCATGCCGAACTCAGTAGTGAAACGAAACAGCGCCGATGATAGTGTAGCATTTGCTATGTGAAAGTAGGACATTACCAGGCTT
>NZ_JACJDW010000101.1:0-207 GCF_014163745.1 Pseudoalteromonas sp. SR44-2
CCACGGAGTGATTCATGACTGGGGTGAAGTCGTAACAAGGTAGCCCTAGGGGAACCTGGGGCTGGATCACCTCCTTATACGATTTAGAACTTATTTGTTCGTAGTGTCCACACAGATGATTGTTAATTAGTGCTTATTCTTCGGAATAACTAATTAATATGCTCTTTAAAAATTTGGAAAAGCTGATAATAAAATTCTGATAGATAC
>NZ_JACJDW010000102.1:0-204 GCF_014163745.1 Pseudoalteromonas sp. SR44-2
GCCTGCCGCCAGCGTTCAATCTGAGCCATGATCAAACTCTTCAATTAAAAAGTTTTATGTCTTTCGACAGCTCAATGAATTCTGAATTTTTTAATATCTTTCGATATTGAATTGACTGTGCCGAATAATTACCGAAATAATTATTCTGTTGGTCACTCAGTTTTCAATTGAGACTCTAATTTGTTTGCCTCGCTACCTAAGTAG
>NZ_JACJDW010000010.1:0-133039 GCF_014163745.1 Pseudoalteromonas sp. SR44-2
ATGGTCACTCAGTTTCAATTGAGACTCTAATTTGTTTGCCTCGCTACCTAAGTAGTTTGGCTGTTAGAACTCAATCTGTACGAGTGCCCACACAGATGATTGCTTTATATTGTTAAAGAACGTTTTGAGCCGCTTTAGCGCCTCAAGGGATGCGAATAATACACCCTTTATTTTTCGAGTCAACACTTTGTTTTAAACTTTCTTTCGACAATTTAAAACCGAAGTTTTATTTAACTCTGTGAGTAGTTCGTGCCTCGCTACGCGTTGGCGTTTCCCGTCTCAGTGGGGTCGCATTATAGGGAGATCCGAAAACAGATCAACCCTTTTTTGAAGAAAACTTGAAATAATGTGCTGTTCGCACATATTTGCATCGAAATGGTTACTTTAAACACTAAAAAGGCCCTGATGGGCCTTTTTAATTAGTTTACTATGAGCTTCCACCCAAGTTTACCTTGCTGTTTAGACTCTTGTTGTAGCTCGCTGGCCATTAATGGATGATCTTTTAACCAGTTACTTTCAAACTTAAGGTCTAACACTTCATTTTTAGCAGTTAACTCAAACTTAGGCAGTACATCATCTTGTCTGCGCATTGATAAGATGACTGCTATCCGTAGTAATCTCACTATATATTGCGCTAATAGACTATTTACGCCGAGTGAATTAAAACAGGCTTTTGGAAAATCAGAACGATGCGCATCTGCTACCGCTACTATTAATTTATGCTCTGATTGTGAAAAACCAGGCATATCGGTATTTTCCAAAATATAAGCGGTGTGTTTATGGTACTGCTTATATTCTATTAGTAATCCAATCTCATGAAGCTGCGCTACCGCTTTTAATAGTGGTAACCCATTTAAACTTTCAATTGGCCAATCTTTATCAATACTTACCGCTAACTGCATAGCTAAGCTTGAAACCCGACACGCTTGTTTTTGATCAACGTGATAACGACTCATAAACCCATCAACTGTGCGCTTACGAATGTCGTTATTATGAAACTCCGGAACCATGCTATATAAAACGCCTTCACGCAGTGCTCCACCCGCCAATCCCATTTTTTCTATTTCAAGAGATTCAAATAGTGCGATTAAGATTGCGAGCCCTGATACAAATACCAGTCGACGGTCTTCACTTAATCCAGGAAGGTCTAGCGCTGCAATAGTGCTAAATGCAATTGCTTGCTCTTTTATAGTGTTGAGCTTTTCAAGCGTAAGTAAATCGTCAAGATTTTGCGCGACCATAATTTCTTGAATTGCTTGCACTGTGCCAGAAGCACCAGATGCAATTTGCCATCCCGCTGTTTTATATTCTGGAGAAATTTCATCAATGACTGTTCGAGCTGCTTTTATGGCTGCGTTAAAGTTACTCTTACTTAATTGGCAATCTTTAAAATAGCGTTCAAGATAGGTAACACACCCCATATTGAGGCTTTTGTAATGTAAGGCATCAAATGCTTTACCAATTACAACTTCGGTACTTGCACCACCAATATCAATAACAAGCTGTTTGCCAGTACAAGATGAAGTATGAGCAACACCTTTATAAATTGTACGCGCTTCTAATTCTCCGCTAATAACATTAATGTTATGACCTAGAATTTTTTCGGCATGATTTTTAAATACTTCGGCGTTAGTTGCTAAGCGTAAGGTAGCTGTTGCTACTATGGTGATGTTTTTGTCTGGGATATCTTGTAGACGCTCAGCAAAAAGGGCAAGGCATTCCCAGCCTCGCTGCATTGCTTCAGTGCTTAATACGTTTCCTTTATCAAGCCCTGCGGCTAATCGGACTTTGCGTTTAACACGTCCAATTGTTTGTAGACCGCCAGCAATTGATTTGGCAATAAGCATATGAAAGCTATTTGAGCCCAAATCAATAACTGCGTACACATTTTTTTGCGGTTTAAGTTGCCCCACCGTTCAAAAACCTCTAGTTACTACTACTTATACAAACGGTCGCTTACGACCGTCCTTTTTGGTAACTATTATTTGGGCGACGTCCGCTGTTATTACTACGGTTACGTGGACCTGTTGAATAGTTGCGCTTTCTTTGAATAATAGGCTGAGTTAAATCATCTAGCAATGCTGTTTTATCATAATGTGATAAAGGAATGCTGTGCTCTATATATTCTTCAATTTCATGCAGGTTGTATGCATATTGCTCACATGCAAAACTAATTGCGTGGCCTGATGCACCAGCGCGGCCAGTACGGCCAATACGGTGAACATAATCTTCACAATCGTCAGGTAAATCAAAGTTAAACACATGACTTACTTCTGGAATATGAAGACCACGCGCTGCAACATCGGTCGCAACTAAAAAGTCTAAATCACCTTTGCTGAATTGCGCTAATATAGTTTGGCGTTTTTTCTGGTTTACATCACCAGTAAGCATACCTACACGATGGCCGTCTGATTTAAGCCAAGCATATACTGTTTCACAACTGTGCTTGGTATTTGCAAACACGATTGCTTTCTCTGGCCATTCTTCTTCAATTAAGGTTAACAACAGCTTAATTTTATCTTCTTGCGAAGGATGAAATAGCTCTTCTTGAATACGTTTACCCGTTTTAACGTCAGGTTCAATTTGAACATGCTCTGGGTTTGTCATGTGCTCAAAAGCTAATTCTTGTACGCGGTACGATAATGTGGCAGAAAATAATAAGTTTAAACGCTTTGATGTATCTGGCATACGGTCGAACATATAGCGAATATCTTTGATAAAACCTAAATCGAACATACGATCAGCTTCATCAAGCACGACTACCTCAATTTCATTAAGGGTGTAACAGCCTTGCTTATACAGATCAATTAGGCGACCTGTAGTACCAATTAAAATATCAACGCCTTTTTCTAGTTGTGCACGTTGTTTTTCGTAATCTTCGCCACCATATACTAAACCTAAGTTAAGATTACAGTGCGGCGCTAAAATTTTAGCATCTTTGTGTATCTGAATCGCAAGCTCCCGAGTAGGGGCCATGATCAGGGCTCTTGGATGTTTACTAGGTGCTTTGCTAGATTGTAATAACCGATGGCACGTGGCAGTTAAAAACGCCAACGTTTTGCCTGTACCCGTTTGAGCTTGGCCCGCGATATCGCGTCCATCACAAATAAAAGGTAGGCATTTTGCTTGAATAGGTGTGCAATATTCAAACCCATTCTCGGTTAAACCGGCAACCACTTCCGGTGCGATAGCAAAGTCTGAAAACTTTTTATCGGTTAAATGTGTCTTAGTCATAGCGTTTAAGCATAACGTTTAAACTTGCAATAAGAAACAAGAGTGTTTAAATACGCACTAAATATTTCGCCTAACTAAATCGGAGAGCGCAATGAGCGAGAAAATAATCCAAATTACTGACGATAGCTTTGAAGCTGACGTATTACAATCAGACAAACCAGTACTAGTAGATTTCTGGGCTGAATGGTGTGGACCTTGTAAAATGATCGCCCCTATTCTTCACGAAGTTGCTGATGAATACGACAGCCGTGTGACTGTTGCTAAATTAAATATTGACCAAAATGCTGGCACACCGCCAAAGTTTGGTATTCGTGGTATCCCTACTTTACTTCTTTTTAAAGATGGCCAAGTAGCTGCAACGAAAGTAGGTGCTCTTTCAAAAACTCAACTTATCGAGTTTTTAGAAAACAACATCTAACGGTAAGCTAGAACAATAAAAAGGGCTTTTTTGCCCTTTTTTAAATTTATTTTGTATAAAGACTGGACGCTTTGCCAGTGAACTGCTAGTTTATAAAGCCAACTAATCCTTAGTTATATTCAACAAACCTCACTCAACGATCAAAGCGATTTTGAGTATGACAACTGTAATAAAGAACCCACCAATATGCATTTACGCGAATTAAAAGACAAGTCGATTAAAGAGCTTGTAGACTTAGCTGAGTCCATGGGGCTCGAAAACGTAGCCCGCTTAAGAAAGCAAGATATCATTTTTGCCATTCTTAAATCCCATGCCAAAGGCGGAGAGAATATCTTCGGCGGCGGTGTATTAGAGATTTTACAAGATGGTTTCGGCTTCTTAAGATCATCAGAAGCCTCTTACTTAGCTGGGCCAGATGACATTTATGTTTCACCTAGCCAAATTCGCCGTTTCAGCATGCGTACTGGCGATTCAATTTCAGGCCTTATTCGTCCACCTAAAGACGGTGAACGTTACTTTGCTTTACTCAAAGTAAATGAAGTTAACTTTGATAAACCTGAAAACTCTCGAACTAAAATTCTTTTTGAAAACCTTACTCCACTACATGCAAACGAACGTTTTCGCATGGAACGTGGTAACGGCAGTAAAGAAGATATTACAGCCCGTGTACTTGATTTAGCATCTCCTATTGGCCGCGGCCAACGTGGCTTGTTAGTAGCTCCGCCAAAAGCGGGTAAAACAATGCTACTTCAAAACATTGCACAATCAATTACGCATAATCACCCTGATGTAACATTAATGGTTTTACTTATTGATGAACGTCCGGAAGAAGTAACAGAGATGCAACGCCTAGTTAAAGGTGAAGTTATTGCATCAACGTTCGATGAGCCAGCTTCTCGTCACGTACAAGTTGCCGAAATGGTTATCGAAAAAGCAAAACGCCTAGTTGAACATAAAAAAGATGTTGTTATCTTATTGGATTCAATCACTCGTTTAGCACGTGCTTATAACACCGTTATTCCTTCATCAGGTAAAGTACTTACTGGTGGTGTTGACGCTAACGCATTACACAAGCCTAAGCGCTTCTTTGGTGCTGCACGTAACGTTGAGGAAGGTGGTAGCTTAACAATCATAGCTACAGCTCTTATCGATACCGGCTCTAAAATGGATGAAGTTATCTACGAAGAGTTTAAAGGTACTGGTAACATGGAACTTCACCTTAACCGTAAAATTGCGGAAAGACGTGTATTCCCTGCTATCGACTTTAATCGTTCAGGCACTCGTCGTGAAGAATTACTAACAAAACCAGATGAGCTTCAAAAGCTTTGGATTTTACGTAAAATTGTTCATGACATGTCAGAAATTGATGCGATGGAATTCTTAATCGATAAACTATCGATGAGCAAAACCAATGATGAATTTTTTGATTCGATGAGACGCCAATAAAGCGTTTTAGCTGAATAAAAAAAGCGCCTAAGGCGCTTTTTTTATGTCGGGATTAAACACAGTTTAACTTTCGTTATACTTTTTAAGTACACTCTGCAACGTATCAACGAGCGCTTTAAAGTCATTCGCACTACTTTTTTGGGTCCTGCGTAAAAGTGCTCTATCTAAACTTTGAGCCGATTGCGCAATTTCATCTAAACCAAACATTTGCGCCGCTCCTAAAATGCGATGACTATCTTTTTGTAGCGCGGCTAAATCTTCACTTATAAAATGCTGAGTAATCGTTTCACTCTCCAAAGCAAAGCTTTGCTTAAAACTTATCACAAGATCGCTCATATCAACTTCATTTTGCTTTGTAATTGGCTGATCTTCTGCATTATGTAGGTGGCTGGAAAGCGCTTTATAAAATGACTCTTTATCTATCGGTTTACCTAAGTAACCACTAAACCCTAACTCTAAATAGCCATCCACTTCATGACTCATAGCATTTGCAGTTAAAGCAAAAATAGGCCGCTCAAAACCACACTGTTTTAATAGCTGAAAAGCAGAACGCCCATCCATCACAGGCATTTGAATATCGAGTAGCACTAAATCAGGATACTCTTTTAAGCACTGCTCTACCGCTTGCTCACCGTTTTCAACGGCAATAACCTCGAGCCCCATTGAACGTAAATAGCGGCTTATTAACCTTCGATTATCAGGGTGATCTTCTGCAAGTACAACACGCCCTGCCAATTGCTTATTTACCTTTGGAGCACTTTGAGTTTCAATCAGGCTTTGCGATTTATTTACTTCTGCGCACGGTAAAAAGAACGAAAACTGACTGCCCTTTTTATATTCGCTTTGTACACTGATATAACCGCCCATCATCGCGGCTAATTGTTGCGATAAGCTAAGGCCTAACCCTGTCCCCCCAAAGCGACGGCTAATACTGTTATCAGCTTGGCTAAAGCATTCAAAAATAAGCTTTAACTGTTTAGAGCTCATACCAATACCGGTATCTTTTACAATAATCACTAGCCCTTGTTCACTCTTATTTAAAGCAATAATGATTTGGCCAGCGTGAGTAAACTTAATAGCATTAGCACATAAATTTATAAGAATTTGTTTTACGCGTATTAAATCCAGCTTAGTGTAAAACTCATTACCCACTTGATTGTCTAAAATGAGGCGTAAATTTTTTGCTTTTGCTTGAGTGATAAACATTGCATGTACGTCATTTACAAGCTCTACAATATCAAAGCACGAAATATTTAACTCTAACCTATTAGCTTCAATTTTACTTAAATCGAGTACATCATTTATTAAGCTTTTTAAATGGTCACTGTGACGCTGAATTACTCTTAATTCATCTTTAAGTGACTCAGGCTCATATAATTCATTAATTAAAGCATCTGTTTGCCCTAAAATAGCCGTTAGTGGAGTGCGGATTTCGTGGCTAATATTGGCCAAAAACTGGCTTTTAACATCGTTAGCTTCTCTTAGCTCCTGTGCTATTGCTTGTAACTCGGCAGTGCGCTGCGTAACTTGCTCTGTTAACTGCTGCTTAGCGCGTTTTTCTGCGCCACGGCGGTAAAGCGCAATACCAGTTACAACAACCAAAAGTAATAGTAAAAAAGAGAATAAAGTAAGCTGAGAACGCTGCGACATTTTTAGCTCTTGCACACGTCGATCTTGTTTAAGTTTTTCTATCTCTTGGTTTAATTGGGTTGCTTTAAATTGATGCTGAAGTACCGCTAATGCATTTATAATTGCTGTACTTCTGAGTTTTCGCAGCTCACTAATATATTCTTGTTGCAAGGCCATTGCGCTTGAATAATCGCCTTTACTGGCTTCAAGTAGTGCTTTAGTCCCTAAACCCTCCCTAATTATTCGCTCACTGCCATATTCATGGGCAAGTGAAATAGCTCTATCTAAACTTATTTTCGCCTCTTCTAAGTTGCCTTTAACAAACTGAATTTTACCAAGCGCATGTAGCGCATTAAGCTCTAAATTATGGTTACCTATTTTAAGCGCATAATACTCACCTAATTTAGCTTGCTCGTATGCTTCATCTACTTTTTTTAACACTAAATTAGTATTTGCCAAGTTAGTATATTGCGTAGATAACTTATTGTAATCATTGGCTGAAATATAATAACGCAGCGCTAGCTGGTAATAATGAAGTGCTAAGTCAAATTGATTACTCTCCATATGAGCAACACCCATATTGTTGTATACCTGCGCAATACCGCTTTTATCATCTAACCGCTGATAAACTTTAAGTACATCTTGATAAAGACTAAATGCACTTTCGTAGCGTGATAAGCGTATATAAACGCCTGCTATATTAAGTAATATGTCGGTTTGATCTTGCTCACTACCGTGCGCTTCGTAAATAGCTTTTGCCTTTAAGTAAAACTCTAGGGTATCGCCTAGCTTATTCATATTAAAATAAGCCAAACCAATATTATTTAGTAAATTTGCTTGTTCAAGTAGTTGTTCATTTTTTTCAGCTAATACTAGGGTCCGGGTATATTCACTTATGGCCTTTTGAAATAGGCCTTGATAAAAAAGTGCTACACCTTGCATTTTTATTGCACGAAAGTGCTCGTCAGGAAAGAAAGTATCTGAAGTGTTTTTTTCTAATAATTTAAAATAGTGTAAAGATTCTTTAAAATTATCAGCCGATAACGCACTATTACCTAATGCCGAATAAACAGCGACACGCTCTTTTTTAGAAACGTTTTTATTAGCAAGTAACGTATTTGCTAATTGTAATTTAGGCTCCCACTGCACTTCGTTTTTGAATTGCTCAAATAACGAATCACTATTTTGGGCATAGCTAGGAGCTATTAGTACACAGCATATAGTAAATAAGAGGCATTTAAACTTGCCCAGCATAATTTTAATCCTTCAAACCGTTACTTATATCAGTGTAATCTTTATTGAAGATACACTAACTACTAGGGCCTAAACAATGCTTAACCCACTGATTGATGAGATTTTTGAGCTGATATTAACAAGGCAGGTTTGGCAAGTTCATACTTTAGCAGCAGAACTGACAAACCGCAGCGCAATAACAACACTCGATAAAAGCCCTGAACGTGATTTATTTAAACGTAACTTTTTAATTATGAATGCATTGTACCAACTGCAGGCACAATTACGCCCTCAAAGTTTACTCATTTCAACTCTGCATATCGAGCTTTTAGAAAAAGAAGATAATAGTTTAGTAACAACGAACGAAAATTTGCGAGATTATTATTTAGATTGGCGTAATTACGATACCGGTGAAGAGAAAATTGATGAGCTTTTGAATAGTTTTTGGCGTCAGTTTAAAACGACATCACCACAACAAGTATTAAATGACAATGAATTTAAAGCGTTGGCTTTAGAATGGAAGTTACCTGAAAATTTCACTCTTAAAAACGTTCAAAAGCGCTGGAGACAACTTGCATTACAGATGCACCCAGATAAACCAAATGGTTGTGAAGTTAAGTTTAAAAAAATAAAATTACAATACGAGCAGCTAAAGGTAGCTGCTCGCTAATTTGTTAATTTAGCTATTTAAATTAACGAGTAAGGCGACGAGCGCGTATTTTACGCCCTTTAATGTTGCCTTCGGTTAGTTTGCGAAGTGCTGGTTTTGATGAGTTACGTTCAACAGCAACAAATGCTACGTTATCAAGTACGTTAATTTTACCTACTTGACGACCTGCAACCCCATCCTTACCTGTCAGAGCACCAAGAATATCGCCTGCACGTACTTTTTGCTTTTTACCTGAATCAATCATCAAAGTAACCATTTCAGGGCGGTACGGCGGTTTATCTAATAAATTAAACGGCGGCATTTGCTCTGGAGTAATATCACGCTCGTAATGATCGCCAATTTGTGCAATTTTAAACGCTTCAGCTTCACCGTAAATAGAACAAGCAATGCCCTTTTTACCAGCACGTCCAGTTCGGCCAACACGGTGAACATGTGTTTGCGTGTCATGTGCTAAATGGTAGTTAATAACCATATCCATGTCATCAATATCTAAACCTCGTGCAGCAACATCGGTTGCAACAAGTATTGAAGCACTTTTATTTGAAAAGTGAATTAGCGTACGTTCACGATCGCGTTGCTCTAAATCACCGTGCAATGCAACAGCGCTGAAGCCTTCGTCAGCTAAATCATCACACACTTGTTGAGTTTCTACTTTGGTATTACAAAATACAACACAGCTTTGTGGTGTAAATTTAAGAAGTAATAACTTAAGCGTTGGATAGCGCTGCTTATTGTTATCCATTTTGTAGAAGTACTGCTTAATTGTGCTTTTGGCTTGCTCTTCTTCTACTTTAACCATTTCTGGATTTTTAAGTACACGCTTAGCAATTGCTTCAATAGCTCTTGGGAAAGTAGCACTAAATAACAATGTTTGACGATTTTGTGGAATACGCTCAATAATTGCATCAAGTGTGTCTTGAAAACCCATATCAAGCATTTGATCAGCTTCATCAAGCACCAATGTTTCCACATCATCTAAACGTAGAGTACCTTTACGAATATGGTCATCAACACGCCCTGGCGTGCCAACAATAATATGCGCGCCATGTTCAAGTGAACCTATTTGCGGGCCAATTGAAACACCACCACATAACGTCAATATTTTAATGTTATGAATGCCGCGCGCTAATTTACGCATTTCAACTGCAACCTGCTCGGCAAGTTCGCGAGTCGGACACAAGACTAAAGATTGAATACGAAAGCGTTTTACGTTTAATTTAGCTAACACACCCAAGCTAAACGCAGCAGTTTTACCTGAACCGGTTTTTGCCTGAGCAATGATGTCTTTACCAGCAAGTACAGGCGGCAAACTTTGCGCTTGTACAGGTGTCATGTGGGCATAGCCAAGTGTTGATAAGTTATCAACGAGTCCAGCCGGTAAAGCCAAAGATGAAAAAGCAGTTGAAGTCACAGTAAGTTCCATAGCAATAAAATAACATGGGAGAAAGCCCCACTAATATGCAGCTTATAATAGCAGAATTCGTAATTGGCAACCATTAACAAACACATTATAAAACATGTTAATGAAAGGTGTTGAAAATGATAGTAGTTTGCATTAAGATCGCGATTGTTTTTACATACCTGCGCTGGAAGCAATTAATGAAACTGAATTCTATTTACATAGCACTATTAGCAAGCATTACAACAAGCACATATGCAAACACTACCGACCTTGAACGCATAGAAGTAAAGGGAAGCTACTTTAACGATTACAAAGTAGATAACGCTAATGGCGCAATGAGAACATCAGCTTCATTACTTGAAACTGCACAATCTGTCACTGTAATAACCGACACTATTATTAGCGAGCAGCTTGCCACTACACTTGGCGAAGTACTCACAAATGACGCAAGCTTAACTGCAGGCTCACAACAACGAAATCGTGAAGTATTTAACTTACGCGGCTTTGAGCTGAGCTCATCGACAGGTTATTTACGCGACGGTCATCAGCATTGGTCGCACTATCAGCAACCAATCGAAATTTTGCAACAAGTTGAAGTAATTAAAGGCCCATCAAGCATTTTATATGGTCAGTCAGGCCCAGGTGGCTTGGTTAACATGGTAACTAAAAAGCCTACAGCACAAACATTATTTAATGCCAGTGCCGATGTAGATCAGCATGGGTCAACGCGCTTTATGGTTGATGCTGCAGGTGCCTTGACTGAATCGGAAGATTTACGTGCTCGCGGGATTTTAGTAAAGCAAGACGTTGACTACTGGCGTGAATACCAAAATGGTGAAAACCGTGAGCGTGACCGCTTTTTAGGTGCTTTAGTTGTAGATTACGATATTAGCGATAACGCATTAGTACGTGTGCATTACGACCGCACAGATGACGAAGCAGGTTTAGATACTGGCGCATGGATAGACGATAACGCCAATGTAATTGGTAGCGATAAAACAATCCGTGATATGTCTTGGGCATTTACCGACATAACCGTAGAAAACCTAGGTGTAGACCTAGAAGTATTTTTAACCGATAACTGGCAAGTAAAACTTGGCTATAACGAACAAACGTTTGAACGTCAACGCTTTGAGTCAGCACCTCGCATGCCTAGTAGCTTTGCTGAAGGTGACAGCTATGAATCTCGTCCTTACGACCGTTTTGACGATTGGCAATTTAAAACTGCATTTATTGATTTTATTGGTGAATTTAAAACAGGTAGCTTACAGCATCAGTTTTTAATTGGCGCAAACTCGCTAGATTACTACTACGGGCAACGCCGTACTTCTGCTGACTACTTTGATTTTTCTGCAGGACAAGCAGAACCATCACGCCCATCTGTAAGTTATAAAACAGATGATACAGTAAGCGAAACTGAATACGACTATTACGGTATTTACGTTCAGGACTTAATTTCGTTCTCACCACAATGGCAATTATCGCTAGGTGGCCGTTACGATAAACAAACACGAGAAGGTGCAGATAACGAGTCATTTGTACCAAAGGTAGGTGTGCTTTATCATCCAAATACTTCGGCAACTATATATGCTAGTTACTCAGAAGGTTTTGAGCCTCAAGGTAGTGAAACTCTGATTGATGAAACCGATGTAAATAATGGCATGAAGCTAGATGCCATTACCTCAGAGCAAAGAGAGATTGGTATTAAATGGCAATTATTTGATGACCGTTTACTGCTTACAGGTGCAATTTTTGATATTAGTAAAGAAGGCACACTTGTTAGCGAACAGCTTGAGACGCCTATTGGCTCATTCACAAGTGAAACAAACCAAGTGGGTGAACAACGCCATAAAGGTGTTGAAGTAAGCGCACAAGGTGCTGCTACTGACCGCTTATTTGTTATGGCATCAACTATGTATCTAGATGCTAACTTTGAACGCGATGAAGTATTGGAAGGTAAACGCCCGACCGATGCACCAAAATGGTCGGCATCACTTTGGACTCGTTATGAATTAAACGACGCCATTGCCATTAACGCTGGTGCTTTTTATGAAGGCGAGCGCTTTGCAGATAGCGATAATACAATTACTAAAGATGCATATACACGTGTTGATGTAGGCGCCACTTATAAGTTTAACTTAAGCAATACCGATATTAACTTACGCCTTAACATCGAAAACTTATTTGATAAAAGCTATTTAGGTGGTGGCGGCACGAGTAATGTAACTGTTGGCGAGGGCACAAATCTTCGTTTAGCAGCGCAATTTAGCTTTTAATTAAATGCTTAAATAACAGCTTTAAAATATAGCCCGCGTACATTTACGCGGGCTTTTTTATATCTAAACGTTTATACCTAACAGCATTAAACCTATTACAAAGCCTATTCATCTCATCTATTTTTTATCATGTTTGTTACATGTTCTAATAGCGCTAATTATTAAAAAGGCTTACCCAAATGAAAAAATTAATTACCGCACTGCTGCTTACTAGTAGTATGGCTGCAAACGCTAACAACGCCGAATTTACCCAAAAGCAATTACAACAAGTCAATGAAGTGCGCACCTCTGCTCTAAATAGTGGTTTAAGCTATAAATTACTAGAGTCATTAACAACTGAAGTAGGACCTCGCTTACCTGGTACTGAAAATGATAAAAAAGCAGTGGCATGGGCTAAAGCTAAATTTAATGAGCTTGGTTTTGATAAAGTATGGCTTGAAGAAGCGACTTTTCCTGAATGGCGCCGTTATAGCGAAAGCGGAAAAATACTAACACCAAGCGAGCAACCTCTACATTTAACTGCATTAGGTAACAGTATAAGCACGCCTAAAGATGGGATCACAGCACCAGTAGTCTTGTTCGAAACACTTGATGAGTTAATTGCAGCACCAGAAAATAGCCTAAAAGGTAAAATTGCGTATATTAATTACCGCATGAACCGCGATATAGACGGGAATGGTTACGGACCTGCTGTAAAAGCACGTGGCACAGGCGCTATAGAGGCGTCTAAAAAAGGCGCTGTTGCCTACATGATGCGCTCGGTAAGTACTGGTCATCATCGTTTTGCACACACTGGCGGTAGTTACTACAAAGAAGGTGTTACAAAAATACCTAATGTAACCATTGCTAACCCAGATGCCGATCAAATAGCACGACTCATTGCTTTAGATAAAGACGTTTCGGTAAATATTAATGTGCAAACCGAAAGCCTTGGTGAAGGCACTGGTTATAACGTTATTGGCCAATTTAATGGTACCGAAAACCCTGAGCAATATGTATTAATCGGCGGGCATTTAGATTCTTGGGACTTAGGGACTGGCGCATTAGATGACGGCGCAGGCGTTGCACTAACAATGGCAGCCGCTAAACATATTAGCGATGTAAAACGTCCTAAGCGCAGTATTCGTGTGGTACTTTTTGCAGCTGAAGAGCTAGGTCTTTGGGGTGCAAAAGCTTATTTTGCAGAGCATAAAAACGAGCTAAGCAATATTGTTGCAGCAGCTGAGTCTGATTTTGGCGCTGATGTTGTATATGCTTTTGAATCGAACGTAAGCGCAGAGTCACTTCCTGTAGTGCGTGCTATTGCAAAAGAACTTGCGCCGTTAAATATTGAGCATATTGGTAAAAACCAAGCGAATGGTGGCCCTGATCTAATTCCACTTAAAGCAGCAACCTCAGCACCTATTTTTGAACTTGCTCAAGATGGAACAGATTACTTTGATTACCACCATACAGCTGACGATACACTTGATAAAGTAACACCTGCTAAGCTTCGTCAAAATACCGCTGCATACGCTGTATTTGCTCTAATGGCTGCGGATGCAAAAACAACAATTAAGCCTAAAGCTCAAAATAAGTAATAACAGACATACTTACTTACAGTTTGTGGCTTTAACTAACACGCTTCTTGTTTTACCTTTAGGTAATTAAACAAGGAGCGTGCTTTATGTTACTTTTCAACACGAGTGAATCATTTCCACATTTTGCACAAACAACACGCTGCCCTCATTGTCAAAGCGACGCCTACCATTTAGTAAATAAAAGCCGCTATTTACGGTTTAGTATTTTACCTATGCTTGCCTTAAAATTAAGTTATAAACGCGAGTGCTATCAATGCGGAAAAAGCGAACCTGTAAAAATAACGCAACTACCGTTAATAGAAAAACTAAGCCTACCTAAATACTTTATTGGTGTATTTTTATTACTTTGGATTGTTTTATTTTTTTATCAACAGCACCTTAATAGCGAGTCTCGAAAGGAAGGTTATTTAAATACGCCTAAAATATATGATACTTACTTAGTACACGCCGACAAATTTACACACGAGCCCTGGACCCTAACCAATTTAAAAATTGCTCAAGTTTTAAATTTTGACGAACAATTTATTACCTTTCAGATAAGCAACTACAGCTATAAACGTAATAATAGTATTACTTTGGCAATGCGTACTAGCCAGCTAATTCAAGACAATTACTTTTCCACTAAAACAATCACCCTCCCTCGTTATGAAGTAGCACGCCTTTACAACGACGAAGCTATTTACGACGTTCTGCGCCCCTATGCCAACATCCTTTATGGTGGGTTTGTGATGCATCCTCCCAAACCTAAGCCACTATATAAAGGCTTAAAGCTCGATAAAAACAATCAACAAGGCATTATTTATTTTAAAGATGGTTTGTTTGTTGAAGCATTTAATAGCTTTAAACAAGCTGCTGAAGCGGGCTCTCAATGGGGGCAATTAAATTTAGCGCAAATGTATCGTGATGGTCAGGGAATAGATCAGGATCAACAGCAGGCTATTTATTGGTACAAAAAGGCTATTGAGCAAAAAAATACTAAAGCACAGTTTGAATTGGAATCTCTTTGTAAAATAGCTAGCTGTGAATAAAGCAGCAAGTATGTTACTTGCTGCTTTAATATTTTATAACTCTAAATGTTTATCTAAAAAATTAATTACTTGTTTGTAGTAAGCAGTTCTATGTTCTTCTTTGTAAAAACCATGGCCCTCATCCTCCAATAATACGTACTTATAAGGATGGTTAGCTTTTTTCAATGCAGCAATTAATGATTCGGCTTGTTCAATAGGGGCTCGTGCATCTTCACCTGCGTGAACTATGAACACAGCTGCTTTAAGCTTATCTATATTATAGCTAGGTGAAAATGCCTTCAAAAGCGTTTCATCAGTGCCTAAAACGTTTTCAAGATAGTTTTGTCCTGTACTACGCCCTGAAATATCACCTTCTTCAAACATTAGCGGTAGGTCATAAATACCAACTGTTCCAATTGCACACTTAAACATGTCTGGCTCTAAAATGGCGCTCTGCAAAGCTGAATAAGCACCAAAGCTTGATCCCATTATACAAATGTTGTTTTTGTTTACCGTTCCATTAGAAATTAAAAACTTAACACCATCAATAATATCAAACTGAATATCAGAACCCCACTTTTGGTAACCTGCTTCTTCGAAGTTTCGACCAAACCCACCTGAACCTCTAAAATTAACTCTTAGTACAGCCATTCCCCTACTTGCTAATAACTGTACCTCAGAATCATAACCCCAATAATCACGAGGGCCATGTGGACCGCCATGAGGCATTACAACTAGAGGTAAGTTTTTATCTTCAAGACCATTAGGAACAGTTAAATACCCATAAATAGTTAAACCATCCCGCGTTTTATATTGAATAGGTTTTGTCTTTGAAAGCTCATTTTCGTTAAGCCAGCCACGCGCTGAAAATAATATTCTTAGCTTATTTTGTACCCCATCGTATAAGTAATATTTACCAGGGTTGGTATCACTTGATGCGTAAATAACATTAATATCGCCATTAGAGGTGCTACTGACTAACTGCACTTGGTCGCCCTGTAATGCTTCTATCAAAGACTTTAAACGAACACTTTTATGAGAGTCTTTATCTATAAAAGCATAGTTTGGATAACCTAACTCACTTTCTATTGCAAATAATTCTTTTGAAACTTCATCAACCCACACTCTTTTTGGAGATACATATTGTTCTTGATGAACTAATTCAATTTCCTTAGTATTTAAATTTAGTTTATATAACCCTTCAGCCTCTCCACCAACAGAAGCAGTCATATAAATGTTGTCACCAGACTTATCAAAAGCTTTTAGTCTAATATCGCCATAACTAACCTCTCCTAAATTTAATTTCTCCCAGTCACCGCCATCTTTTGCCTTAGTATGTATTTTTGCATCTATATAATTATCTGTAGATACTGAAACTCGAACATTACCATCATGATCAGTTAAAAATTCAGCCATACGTGATGGAGACAAAGTAACTTGCTTCCTTTTGCCCGTATATACATCTACTTCATAGACAATAGTATGCGGTTCATTACTCGAGGTCCAAGGATAGGTAACTACTAACATTTTTCTTTTGTTAGTAACTAAGGGATCTAATACAAATGAAGTTCCGTATAAAGGAGTCTGCCTTTTAAGGCGTGTACCTGTTTGCATTTCACCATGGTAACCAATTAGATATTTACCTCTAGCTCCATTAGCATTTACGCCAAATATCTCACCATGATATTCAGGGTGGTCTTGCCACCCTTTTAAATACTCTTTAGTAACAACAACTCGTTCATTATTAACCCAATGATAATCACCAACTTGAGCATTTCCTTCAAAGGCAACTGCATGAAGCATTTTAAAGTTTTCAGTATCAAAAATAACAAGCGCATTTTTACCTGCAACTTTATTTATAACCGCTAAATACTCGCCGCCTGGAGAAATAGTAGCGTGATTAAACTCTTTATTTTTACTGAAGTACTCCACGGGGATTTGGGGCTGCTTTGAGAAGCTAAAAAAGCTTACAAATAACAGAAGTACTAACAAGTTACATCTTAAAAGAAAATTCATCATAATTCCCTGTATTAACAACAAGAAGTCATAATATATAAAGTCTTATAAAATGTAACGAAAATGATAACTAAATGTGTCTGCTATTTTTTAATTAACTTTGTATAACCTACATGTATAAGCACAACAACTAAGCCAGCAATCACGCCTAGCAAACCATCAAACAATAGAGGAGCCAATACCTCTCCTGTACCGCCAGCAACAGATTGAGCATAGTTTGTTACATCGACTTGAGTATGATGCAGTAACTCAACACCATGTACTAAAATCCCGCCACCTACTAAAAACATCGCGATGGTGCCCGCAAATGCTAAAAACTGCATCAACCTAGGCGCTGCTGCGAGTAAGCCTTTCCCAAGTAATTCTTTAAATTGATTAGCTGACACTTTAGATTGGTTGAGTAAATAAAGTCCGGCATCATCCAGTTTTACAATACCTGCCACTAAGCCATAAACACCAATAGTCATTATAATTGCGATAACACAAAGCACTAAAGCTTGATTAAGCAATGTAGCACCTGCCACAGTACCTAAAGTAATCACAATAATTTCGGCAGAAAGAATAAAGTCGGTTCTTATTGCCCCTTTTATTTTTTGTTTTTCGTACTCAACTAAATCTAACTTTTCATCTTCGTCTACCGCTTCACTGTTATGAGGCAAAAACTTAGCAAATACTTTTTCAGCTCCCTCAAAACATAAAAACAAACCACCCATCATTAAAAGCGGTGTTATTAACCAAGGCAGCCATACGCTTATTAATAAAGCAGCGGGTACGAGTATCGCTTTATTTAAAAATGAGCCCTTTGCCACAGCCCAAACAACCGGTAATTCACGCTCTGCTGCTACACCTGTAACCTGCTGTGCATTGAGCGCTAAGTCATCGCCTAATACACCTGCTGTTTTTTTTGTTGCTACCTTACTCATTGTCGCAATGTCATCAAGTAAAGTGGTTATATCATCTAATAACGTTAAAAGGTTAGTGCCTGCCATAAAGCTTCCGAGCTCAAAAAATATTGCTATAAACATAACTTAAAGCGCTACTTTCACCAACGGTTAATTTTGCTTTGTTATTCTTACATTAGATTAAAATTTTGCCCTGTGTTTTAACTAACGTTTAAAGAAGATGGGAGGAAAAATGAAAGTATATTTAGCATTAATCGCTATTTTACTAAGCTTAACCGCATGTAGTGATTTAAAAACCAGTACTGCTTACCAATGCGATGATGAGAGCGTAAAACTCAATATTATTAATAATTCTGAAGCCGAACTTATCTTTAACAATAAAGTGCATGTACTTAATCACGAAAAAAGTGCATCTGGGAATAAATATATAAGTGAAGAGGTACTGTTTTGGGGTAAGGGTAATGAAGCCATGTTAATCATTGCAGGTAAAAAAAGACAGTGCACCAAGGTTTAACATAAAAACAACCAATAAATTACAACAATGCTACAATAATTAAAGACCCATTATTGTGATGAAGTTATGCGTTCAATTGCGATCAAACATAAAATAATTTTAGCCTTTACAGCCATTGGCATATTGGTGCTAACAAGTAGTGTATTTTTTTATTGGTCATTAAACAAAATTAGCGTTAACAATACCCGAACCGAAAAATTAGCGGTTCCGGTACAACAGTTCAGCAAAGATTTAAGGCTATCATTACTGTCTATTACCAAATTTAACGCCTTAGCTTACAGCCAAGCAAACCTTGATTTACTTCAACAAAATAAAAAACATGCGCAAGTTGAGCAACTACAATTTAGCGATATGCTCAATTCGTTAAGCGCTCAACTAAATCAACAAATAACCATGCAAAATTTACTCACCAGTACCAACGCAGGCTTCGAGCAACTGACTGAAGTAAGTGTCGCAATGTTTAGCGCTAAAGAGCGTAAGTTTGTAGCGCAAAATTCCACCATAGAATTATCAGCAACGTTTAACGAGCAACTTTACAATTTAAGTTCTAACTTACTTGATATAGAACTTTTAGAAGTGCCTGTAAAACAGCAGGCGTTACTTAATGCTATGTTTGGAACAGCGACCCGTATAGACGATTTATTGTTTAACTTAAGCAATAATATAAAAAGCATTACTCAAACTGCAAGTATCAATGATTTAAATAGTCATCAGCAAGATACTCTATTTCTACTAGATAACATCCAACCTAATTTCACCTATTTAGAGCAACAAGCGCTACCTTTTAATAATGCGTTTAATGCTAAAAATTTAACGGCTAAGTTTAATCAATTAAGAGAATTGCTTAACAACGATACAGGAATTTATGCCCAACAAAATAAAGTACTCAAAAGTGCTATTGCTGCGGCTCAAAATTTTGAACACTTTCAACAGCAATTTATAACAACAGAAGGTCAGCTTATTGAACTTAATAAATTGGCTGATGAGCGCTTTAATGCCTTACAAACTAATGCAAAGGCCGCCATAAATACAGGGATTAGTTCTGTAGTAATTATTACGATTGTTTTAATTATATTGATTATCGCTATCTCTATTTTTACAACTCGCGCAATGCTAAAACCGCTTAAAAAAGTAAACCGCGACTTAGCCCGAATCGCCTCAGGTGATTTATCAAAGCGAAGCCACCCACGTAGTAAGGATGAATTTGGTACTTTGCTAAATAACATAAATAAACTCAGTGAAGACCTGACTAACCTAATTGGTGCAATTAGTAGTGACGCCCACGAGCTAGACCGCAGCGCTATTAAAACCAGTGAAAAAGGTCAGCAAATGACGGTTGTTGCACAACAGCAGTTAGAGCGAAGCGCGCAGGCAACATCGCTTGCACAAAATATGCTAATCAACTCACAAGCGGTTTATGAACAAGCAGATAAAACATCAAGTGAAATAACAAACGCATCGCAATTTGCAAATGATGTAAACGAGATTGCTAATCAAAATAGTCTAAGTATAGAAACTTTATTGCAGCGTCTTGATAAAGCAGTAGGCAGCACAGAAGAACTCGCACAGTACACCCAGCTTATTGAAGCCATTGTTGAAACAATTAGTAGCATTGCCGAGCAGACTAACTTACTTGCACTTAATGCTGCAATTGAAGCAGCGCGAGCGGGTGAAAACGGACGCGGGTTTGCTGTAGTTGCTGATGAGGTTCGATCATTAGCTGCACGCACACAAACCTCGACTAGCGAAATAAACACCATGATCCAAACATTGCAACAACACACTAAAACAACTCAAGAACACATTACTGATGGCCAACACCAAGCCAAGCAATGTGTTAAAAACAGCACTGAACTAAATAAAGCCGTAGAGCGTATTAAAAGCACATTGTTGTCTGTTAATCAGATGAGTGAGCAAATTGCTCATGCATCACATGAGCAATTGACTAACAGTGGCGACATTCAACAAATAATGGCAAAGGTGACAGAGCAAGCAACCTTGAATGCCCAAAACGCGACAACCCTAGCAAGCGAAAGTGAAGACGTAAACCAACTTGCACACTCTTTAACGAGTGCCGTAGAGCGCTTTAAGTTTTAAGTGCAAGTAATGACTTGCCTTGCATGAAATGGGTATAATACTTTAACTCTTTTGCTTAATAGCGGCCCACAATGAAATATAAAGATCTACGTGATTTTATCGATTTGCTTGAAAAAAAAGGCGAACTTAAACGTATCACCCAAGAAATCGACCCGTATCTTGAAATGACCGAAATATCTGATCGCACCTTACGTGCAAAAGGCCCTGCGTTATTATTTGAAAACCCAAAAGGCTACGATATGCCGGTGCTTACCAACTTATTTGGTACACCAAAACGCGTAGCAATGGGCATGGGCCAAACAGATGTTAGCGAGCTTCGCGAAGTGGGCAAGCTACTCGCTTTTTTAAAAGAACCTGATCCACCAAAGGGTATTAAAGAAGCTCTAGGCGCTATACCTATTTTTAAGCAAGTGCTTAATATGCCTGCAAAAGAAGTTAAAAAAGCGCCTTGCCAACAAGTAGTTTTAGAAGGTGATGATGTAGATTTAACTAAATTACCTATTCAACATTGCTGGCCAGGTGATGCAGCACCATTAATTACTTGGGGCCTTACAGTTACCAAAGGGCCTTATAAAAAGCGCCAAAATTTAGGTATTTATCGCCAACAATTATTAGGCAAAAATAAAATAATTATGCGCTGGTTGTCACATCGTGGTGGCGCGCTTGATTTTCAAGAATGGTGTAAAGAAAACCCAGGGCAACCCTACCCTGTATCGGTAGCATTAGGTGCCGATCCTGCCACTATATTAGGTGCCGTAACGCCTGTACCTGACACTCTAAGCGAATATGCATTCGCTGGCTTATTACGTGGCAGCAGAACCGAAGTTGTAAAATCTATTTCAAATGATCTACAAGTCCCTGCCAGTGCAGAAATAGTACTTGAAGGTTACATAATGCCTGGTGAAATGGCGCCAGAAGGCCCTTATGGTGACCATACCGGTTACTATAATGAAGTCGATGACTTTCCAGTAATGACGGTTACTCACTTAACGCATCGTAAAGATCCTATTTATCACAGCACATTTACTGGCCGTCCGCCTGATGAGCCTGCTATTTTAGGTGTGGCACTTAATGAAGTGTTTGTGCCGATACTACAAAAGCAATTCCCTGAAATTGTCGACTTTTACCTTCCGCCTGAAGGGTGCTCATATCGTATGGCGATTGTAACAATGAAAAAACAATATCCAGGCCATGCTAAGCGCGTGATGATGGGTGTTTGGTCGTTCTTACGTCAGTTTATGTACACCAAATTTGTAATCGTCTGCGATGACGATGTTAACGCCCGCGATTGGGAAGATGTTATTTGGGCTATAACAACCCGAATGGATCCAGCGCGTGATACAACATTAATAGAGAACACACCTATTGATTATCTCGATTTTGCATCGCCAGTCTCAGGTCTTGGTTCAAAAATGGGAATGGATGCTACCAATAAATGGCCTGGCGAAACCACCCGCGAATGGGGCGAGCCTATTGTTATGGATAAAGACACCAAAGACCGCGTAGATGATATTTGGGAAAGCCTTAATATTGTTTAAGTGTTTATATGTAAGTACATATCAGGCTATAAAATAACCCTGCAGATATGCTAGAATCTAGCTATTCGATTGCGTATCTGCTGTTACAAGCGCTGCTAAAAGGTAAAAAATGCAAACATTAAAAGCTGAAGTTGTAGCTATCAGCCCACTTACAGAATTTGTTCATAAAGTAATTTTAAAGCCACAACAACCTGTGACCTTTGAAGCTGGCCAATACATGCAACTCGTATTAGGCGAAAAAGACAAACGTGCTTTTTCTATAGCTAGTCGCCCTTCACAGTGCGATGCAATAGAACTGCATATTGGCGCCTCAGGTGCCGATTCGTATGCAATGCAATCGTTAGAGCATTTACGAAACGCCCATACCACAGGGCAGTTAGTAGACATTGAAGCTGGCTTGGGTATTTCACAGTTGCGCCTGCAATGTGAGCGCCCTATTATTTTACTCGCCGGTGGTACTGGTTTTTCATACGCAAAATCAATGGCTGATCATTTAGCTGAAATAAAATGCGACCGTCCTGTGTTGTTTTACTGGGGCGTAAAAGAAGAATCTGCTTTATACGCACACACAGAAATGCAAGCATGGGCAGATAGCCATGAGAACTTTAAGTTTATTCCTGTAGTAGAAAATCCATCTGCTAATTGGCAAGGACACACTGGCTATGTACACAAAGCAGTAATGCAAGATATTGTGTCACTAGAACCATACGATATTTATATGGCAGGTCGTTTTGACATGATAGGTATTGTCCGTGATGACTTTATTACTCATGGTGCAATTCGTGAAAACATGTACGCAGATGCATTCGCATTTATCAAATAATTGAAATTTACTTTCAGTTATGAATAAAGGCACCTAATCGGTGCCTTTATTTTTATAACAACAAATATTTAATAGTTAAAACCTATCAACTCCATCAATATAAACAATTTCCTAAATCCCTATCTATAAACCATACTTTGTATAGAACATCAGCGGGAGAGACCCAAATGCTAAATACAAAAGTAAAAGATTTTATGCAACGCAAGTTGCCAAATATCACACCAGATACAGAAATGACGACAGCCATAGCAGAACTACAAAAATTTAAACTACTTGGCGCACCAGTATTTGATAAAGATAAATGCTTAGTTGGATTTATATCAGAGCAAGAGCTGTTAAAACCACTTACGCAAAGCAGTTATTTTTGTGATGGGATGGTTAAAGTCTCGCAGCTTATGCAAACAGAGGTAGTGACCGTTAGCGGCGATACCAACATTATTGAGCTTGCACAGCAGATGCAGCCTGGTAAACCAAAAAACTACCCTGTTGTAGAGGGTGTTAAAGTAATCGGTATGATCAGCCGAGCAGACGTACTTAAAGCACTTTACGATAATTACATAAGCTGCCAAACACACTAAATTGCAGATACAGAAATGCCGCTTATATAAAGCGGCATTTTTAATGCTCTTACATTAACGTGCGCTAACGAGTGCTAAAAGTTCTTTTTTATCGCCATCGCTTAAAAATGCTATTTCTAACGCATTTTTTTGGGCTTTTTCCATATCAGCTTGAGATAAGCCTGCTTTAGGTGCAGCAACGGTATATTCATACTCAATTTCAATACCTTCAACCGCAGGATCATCAGTATTAATACACGCTAAAATACCATGATCTAAAAACTGTTTAAGTGGGTGCTTAGTTAAATCGTTTACTGTACTGGTTTGAATATTACTTGTTAAGCATGACTCAATACCAATACGGTTATCGCGTAAATAATCCATTAGTTTTGGATCTTCAATTGCTTTAACGCCATGCCCTATTCTGCTCGCACCCAACTCATTAATTGCTTGCCAAATACTTGGAGCGCCAAGTGCTTCTCCAGCATGAATAGTCGAAGCTAAATACGCATTTCGTACTTGTTTAAAGTGCTCTACAAACAACTCACCCGGGAAGCCAATTTCGTCACCGGCTAAATCAACAGCGACTAAATCATTTTTAAATGCGAGTAATGCATCAAGCTCTTTTTGACACGTTTTTACGCCATAAGTACGCGATAAAATACCAATCAAGTTAGCTTTTATATTTGCGCCCTTTGTTGCTGATTTAATACCATCAACAACTGCCTCTACAACGCCTTCTGGGTGTAAACCTTGGCTTTGTGCCATGTAGTAAGGGCTAAATCGAAGCTCCACATAATCAAGACCTTGTGCTTGTGCATCTTCAATGTTTTCAATTGCGATACGTCTACACGCATCGTAGTCGCCAAGCACAGTAACTCCCCAATCTAACTTTTGTAAAAAAGCCATGAGGTTTGGTTCAGGATCAATAACTTGAACATGAGGGATTAATGCTTCAACGTTATCTGCAGGTAGCTCTATATTAAACTGTCGACCAAGTTCTAATATGGTTTGCGCACGTACATTACCGTCTAAATGGCGGTGAATATCTAGCAAAGGTAATTTTCTATTGATCATAATAGCAACCCAGTTTAGTTAAATTTGCGCGCATGATACGCAGATACAGTTATTTTTCAAGTCTATATGATTTGCGGTAAGTTTTAGCGGTCATATGTCTGCTTTTTGTGCAAAAAAATGATACAGCTTATTTTCCTGATAAGTGATGCCAAAGAGTTTTAAAAAGCGTATTTGCATCAATAGGTTTGGTAATATAGCCATTCATTCCACAGGCTAGTGCCTTTTTAACGTCCTCGTCATGGGCGTTCGCCGATAGCCCTATTATGGGTAAATCAATTAACTCTAAATCACGACGAATTACTTTTGTTGCTTTGAGTCCATCCATTTTTGGCATTTGAATATCCATAAGAACAATGTCGTAGCTATTTTCGGCTAGCTTTTCTATGGCCTCAAAACCATCGTTAGCAATGTCGGCAATACAGCCTTTCGTTTTTAAAATAGCATTAGCAACATGCTGATTAAGTGGATTATCTTCTACTAAAAGTAATTTATAGCCTGTAAATGATAATGTACTTACGTCTATTTCGTTGTATTGCTGCTGAATTTGCTCTGCCTTTGGTAAAGGCGATATTAGCGGCAAACTAAATGTAAATGTAGAGCCTTTACCTTCATAACTAACTAAATCAATTGCACCACCCATTAACTCAACCAGTTTTTTGCAAATACTTAATCCTAAGCCTGTACCACCATATTGGCGTGAGGTTGAGCTATCAGCTTGTGCAAACGGTTTAAACAATTGTTTCTGTGCTTCGCTACTAATACCAATACCCGTATCGTTAATACTAAAATAAGTCATTTTTTTCGACTGCCAAATTTTCAGAGTGATTTCACCTTCCCCTGTAAATTTAACCGCATTATTAAGCAGGTTCAGCAGCACTTGTTTTAAGCGGATTGGATCGGTATTGATGACCAAATTTGATGTTTTATCAAAATCGAGACTTAACTTTATTGATTTAATATCAGCCTCAAATTGAAGTAAATTAAGCATTTCATCCGCTAAACTCGCTACATTAATATGCTCTTGCATTAAGTCTAGCTTGCCTGCTTCCATTTTTGAAAAGTCGAGCACATCGTTTAATACCCTCAGTAAAACACCAAGTGCCCCATCTGCTTGCTCTATGTAACTTCTAGCTTGCTGCCAATCGTTTTGCTGGAGCGCTAAATAATGCAGCCCTTTTATACCGTTAATAGGGGTGCGGACTTCGTGACTCATGTTTGCTAAAAACTGCCCCTTTATATGACTCGCTTCATCTGCTTTTTGTTTTTCTTTGCGTAATGTATGCGTTTGCTTAGCCACTTGTTCGCGAATTTGTATGTTTGTACCTGTAACTGAAATCAAAAATGTAATCAGTAACCACACAAACAACATACCTACTATTTGTGCAAGCCAATACATTAACCAAGACGTTCTAACTATTGGCTCATATAACTCAACCTGCCACATACGTTTGCCAATCAACAATTGATATTCTTTAAATAGCGCTTGCGAATTAGCGGTATCTGCAATATAAATTGCCTGCTTTTTCCCTGGTATCGTTGTATCAAAAAAACTAGCTGAAATTGAGTTGTTGTGATCAAATAATAGTGTTTGCGATAAGCGTTTCAGACTGACTATCGCTGCCACAAAGCCTTGAAAATCATCTTCGGTAGAAGACTCTCCAAAAACAGGATATAAAAAAAGCACACCGTGTTCGGCTGTATTTTGGACCAAGTTAATTGGCTCACTTAGTGCAAGTTCATTAAGCTCTTTCGCTTTGCTAAGCGCTGCACCTCTTACTTTACTAGAAGCTAAATCAAACCCTAAAACATCTTCATTACCTTTTAAGGGATATACGTACTTTACTGGAAAGTAATTACTACGCGTACCTGCTGGTTGCCAAGCTCCATCTAGTGACTTTTCTTTTATGTATAGAGGTTTGCCTGTGGCTGGATTTTCATGTGTTTCAAAATCTGCGAGTTTATTTGCTGGTACATAAGGTATCCATTCAAATGCTAAAATTTCTTGGCTGTAGCCCAACTGCTTTGAAGTAAATTGTTTAAACTCTTTAAAATTAACGTCACTACTACTAGCAAAAAATGTAGCTAACAATCCTAAGTGAGCAGTAATACCATCGAGCTTCTGGCTTATAGCATTTTGCACAGTAAGTATTTTGGCTTCTTGCTTTTGAATGTCTTTTTCTTTTTTAACACTGGCAGCGCCATAAAAACTAACGCTGATTAGTATATAAATTAATAGTGAAGGTAAAATTACCAACATACGCTGGCGTACTTGCGTGTAATTAAAGGCTGCGAGCATGAGTGGAGTAAATATAAGTACACCGATACTGTCGCCAATCCACCATGCTATAAAGCTATCAAAAATAGCATTGGTCGGAATCACATTATTCAATGCTAATAAACTAGTTCCCACACCTGCAGCAATAACACAGCATATTGGTCCTGCTACTATTAAGCTTTGAACACTGTGTTTTAAAGAAGATAAATCCAACGGCGCTTTTATAACATTCACTATAATTTGTCGGCCAATCCAAGCCTGTAAAACAGAGGCTAAAGTAATGCCTATAGCTTGTAAAAGCACAATAAAATGAAAAATATCTACGGTGCGTTCAAGGTGAATTAAGTTAGTACAAAAAGCCCCAATAATAAGGCCAATAAATGACTTACGTCCCCAAATTAAAAAGCTCGCTAAAGCAATTCCTGAGGGCGGCCAGGAGGCGACCGCATAGCCATCTACAGAAAGAAGTGAGTTGCTAAAGTATCCTGTAAAGAAGTAAGCACAAGCCAAGCTAAGGGTTAATATTAAAAACTTTCTCAAAGCTTGTGCTCCTGAACTACAAAAAATGCTAAGTAGTTATAGTGTAGTCATTTATTGATATAAAACGAGCGCCTTTTCTGCCTGTGCACTATTTTTATAACTCAACACAGCTTGTTCAGAGAACTGTTTTTTATTTTCACTATTCAGTGCTTTATCAAATATTCTAGCTGCTAAGTCATAATCACCCTTAGCATTAGCAAGGCAAGCTAGCGCAAGTAATAGTGAATTATTTGAATCATCCTTCTTAAGCCGTTCTTGAATGCTTATTTGCAACTTAGCTGCATCGGCTGCTGTTGCTTTACTTAATATATTTGCAAGCTCTAAGTGTTGCTCACTATGCTTAACCATCTTAATTAAGTCACTTTCAATAACAGCCAATTGACCTGCTTGCGCCATTTGCATTAAATATGCGGTGTGGGCATGAGCTTGCAGCTTTTTAGGCAGCTGTTTATATTTTTCACTCAGCTTGTCTGCATCTAACGCATTAAAATAAGCACTAAATAACTGCGTCCACTGTGCATCAGTAAGTGCTTTTTTGCGCAGTAAACGCGGCAAAAGGTCTTCCAGCGCACCAAAGTGTTGTTGCTGTACTAATACTTCTGCATAAAGTTTTAACTCAAGTGCGGTGGCTTTTTTAGCTTCTGCGCTAATACGCATTTGTGATTCAATCGCGCCACTGTCACCACTTGCCAACCATAGCTTTGCTACTTTTAATTGATGCTCTGGGCTGATTTCAAATAAACGCTCAAGTGCTTTATCTGTTTGATTATTAGCAAGCGCTGCTTTTGCAAGTAATGCTAAGCGAATATCCTCAAACTTATTTGGTACGCTATTACCCGATAAAGCCTGTTCTACGTGCTCGTAATCATCATTAATGGCACTCCACAGAGCCTGCTCAATAGCTGCTTGTTTGCGCTCTTGGCTACGTGCAAAAAAGCCATGCTTAGTATTATGATAAATCGATAATAAATAACGAATTAACTTATATGTTAAATATAAAACAACAGCGGTAATGACTGCCATTATACAAAACGATACTATCGTGCCTTCTATCGTCGTATTGTTAAATGAAATAAGTACATAACCTTTTTCATCTAGAACGAATGGAGTAACCGCTAGTACAACAACAATAGCTACAATTAAAATAATTAGCCCTATCATTGCGCCCACTCCTTAACCTTTTGTGTACTGTTTAAGGTTACTTTTGGATTAAAGTTAAGCTGCTCTTTTTCAAGTTTAGACAACGCTTTAAGTACCGTTTTAGTTGTATCATCGTCTTGCTTAAAGTACTCACCAACTAAACGTTTTGCTTCACTTAAGGCGCTAAAGAAAATACTCGCCTGCTTACTCATAAGTGCATCTTGTGCCTGAGTTATATTAAGCTTGATTCGTTGATTTATTAAATGACGCTCTTGATCCGTAAGTAATGGCTCAATGGAAACACCCTCGTGCTGACGAATAGTAATAAAGCTATCCACAATTTTATTCCAGCTATTACTCAAGTTTTGCTGCCAATCACTCACGTCACCACTTAAAGCATTTTCATCTATTGCAGCTGCTTCTTCTGGTAAATTAACTGCATTAAAAACTAAGTCGTCAATACTGCTTAGTACACTGTTTAGCTGTAAATAAATAGCCTCTGTTGCAACAGGTTTAAGGCTATCAAGTGTTTGTATATCTTGCATAATCGCTTGGCGAACTTCAACTGTTCCTGGGTGCTCACTAAGCAATCCATCTAAGCGCTTTAAAACAGCACTAGTGCCTTGATAATCTTTTTCAGCCCATAGTTTAAACTCAGCCATACGTTGTAAGCTGGTTACTTCTTGTGGGTTTAACGATGAACCTTGTTGCTGCGCCTTTTGCAAAGCGGCTTTCAATTCTTGCTGATTTTGAACTGCACTTTCATTTAGGGCTGCGGCAATTTTTTCCTCACTATTAAACAGCGCTTGTTGCAAATTAGATTGCGCCGATTTAAGTGCTTGCAGCTCCTGGGTGAGTAACTTATTTTGCTCGCTTAACTCATTAACGGCTAGGTTTTGCGCCTTACCAGCATTTAATTTTTGATAAAACTCGTATCCAACACCAGAGGCCACAATTAACGAAATAAGAAGCGCAAGTACTGCAACCTTACTTATTTTTTGTTTACTTTTGTCTGCCGTATTTTTTGTAGCTGTAGGCTCTTGCTTAGTTGATTTAGCAGAGGTCGTGTTAGCTATTGTTGGTGTGGCTTTTTCTGCCGTTACTGGCTTTGACTGTTCGCTCATGTTGCTACCTTGCTGATTTATGCAGGTAAACATAGCATTATCGCTAGCCCCTGCTGCAATGTGTATATTAGCCGAACTTACCTGTTGCAGCTTTAAATAAGCGGCTATACGCTCGCTAGCAACATAAAATCGGCACTGTTGTAACCATTGTAGTTGGTGTGCAGTAAGGCTTTTAAATATAGCATCAACTGCTGCATTACTTGTTATGACTATACCGTGTACATTCTGGCTTTTCCAGTGGTCTGTCCAGTTAGAGGTGATACTCTCTGTCGGTTCACGTTTGTACACAACACAATTATTTAAAAAAGCACCGCGCTCTTTGAGCGTTTTAGCTAACTCAGGGCGGCCACCTTGGCCCTTAACTAATACTATATTACAGCCACCCACCTCGGCGAGTGATTTAAGCGCAAGTAACCCTTCTGAATCATACTGCTTTGGTACTGCTGCGCGCACACCAAATTGCTCATATATAACATCGGCTGTTTGTTGTCCAACCGCATAAAACTGCGCTTTGGTATTTATATCTGGTTTTAATTGCGAAAGTGCACTGACTGCATCTTGCGAGATAAATATTATTTTATCTGCATTTAATAGCGGACTAAGCTCAGTGCTGGAGGGTGTTAAATGCGTTATTTTTAATACCGGAAATAAAGACGCCTGATAACCCGCTTGCTCAAGTTGCTGTGCAAGGGCTGCGCCTTTTCCTTCGGGCCGAGTTATCAGAATATGTGTCATTTATGCGTCTCTATAAACTTCAGCTAATATTTTGTCTGCACCTTGAGCTAGTAATTTTTTAGCAAGCTCAATACCTAGTTTTTCTGCGTCATTTACATGGCCTGTTACTTCGTCACGTAAAATTTCGCTGCCATCAACAGCACCAACTAAACCACGTAAATGCACTTGTTCGCCATCAACCAATGCATAAGCACCAATAGGAACTTGGCAACCACCTTCTAAATAGCGATTCATCGAACGCTCTGCGTTTACGCGAATACGTGTTTGTGTATGCTCAAGTGGTGCAAGTAATGCTTTGGTTACTTCATCATCAATACGACATTCAATACCTACAGCGCCTTGACCATTTGCTGGTAATGACACTTCTGGCTCAATGTAGTCAGCAATACGCGACTCCATTTCTAAACGAATAAGCCCTGCAGCCGCTAAAATAATAGCATCATATTGGCCGTCATCTAATTTACCTAAACGCGTATTTACATTGCCGCGTAAATCACGAATATCTAAATCAGGGCGAAGTGCCTTAATTTGGCACTGGCGGCGTAGGCTCGAAGTACCAACAATAGCGCCTTGTGGTAGCTCACTTAAATTAGCAAAATTGTTTGATACAAACGCATCGCGTGGATCCTCACGCTCACAAATAGTATGCAGTGCTAGCCCTTGAGGAAACTCTACTGGCACATCTTTCATAGAATGTACGGCAATGTCAGCTCGGCCATCTAGCATGGCTTGCTCTAGTTCTTTAACAAATAAGCCTTTACCGCCAATTTTAGCCAATGGCGTATCTAAAATTATATCCCCTTGCGTCGACATTGGGACTAATTCTACGCGCACATCTGCATGAAAACGCTTAAGCTCTGCTTTTACAAATTCGGCCTGCCAAAGTGCTAGAGCGCTTTTGCGCGTTGCGATGCGTACTAATTTTGTTTTTTCTGTCATAGGGGTATCCAATTAATTACTGCGTTTAGCCAGTTTTAGTCAGCTAAAATTCTAAATTCTTTTTGGGCAATTAAATTACCTTGCTCATCAACTACATCAACACGCCAATGACCTGTTTGTGTGTTCATTATATTTTTTGTTGAGTACGTTCTGTAACGAGGCGAAGTAACATTAAGTGTAATTTCAGCCATCGTTTCACCTTCAAACGACCAAACATGCTTAACTTGCTGGCCTTGAAGGTTTTTAATCTCGCTAAAAAACGATAACCCTTCCTCAAACTGGCTTAACCTAATATCAGCAGCAAACACATTAGTAGGCTCACGCTTACTTACTTTACGAGTAAGTACCGCGCGACTAATTTTACCCGTGTCTATTTGCGCCCCCAATGCCACACTTGCCACATGTGCTGTAGAGGAAAAACCTTCAGTGCCACTCAATGCGCCATCATCACTTTCTAACTCTAAAAGTAAGTCACTTTGACTTGCAGGCTCAGTTACGTTTTGGGCTTCTGCGGTTTCTTCTTGCACATCATTATCAAGGTTTGAGTTTAACTCTGTATTAATACTTTCGCTTTGATCAGTAACAATATCGTTGTAAGCCAACAAAGCCGGGGGATTATTTACAAGGTCTACTTCGGCAGGTGTATTACTTGAAATGCTTAGTTGAGTCTCATTTTGCTCAGCTAACAAAGGTTCAATACTCGCTTGAGTTACCTCTACAGACTCAGCAGGGGTATTGTTTACTGATGATTGAGGCTCAACATCCATTACCTCATCGCTTGTTTGGTTTTCAGCGTTACTGCTGAAATTTAAGAATTGTTCCTGCTCATTTGGGTGCTCACCTTGCTCTGCATTAACAGAGGTGGTTAAGCCATAAACAACTGCTGCAGAGGTCATTAATACCAACATAGCAATACTCACAATACGACGCCAATTCCACTCGTAGCTTACCGTTGGTACGCTCTGTTGTAATTCGCGTTTAACATTTGCTTTTATAACTATTTTTTGACTCATATTGACCTCAGCGGTTCCAAAATTAGCTTAAACGAGCAATTAACCATTGGCGAATAGCTTGCAATTCTTCTGCGCAAACTTGATGAGCCATTGGATATTCTTGCCAGCTTACATCCATGTTATGTGCTGTTAATACTTCAAACGCATTTCTACCCGCACTGTGCGGTACAACGTTATCTTGGCTACCATGAGCCATAAATACGTTTAAATCAGTATGTTTTGCTTCATCAGCAAATTTGTGTGGCACACACATATAAGTAGAAAGCGCCATAACACCCCCAAGCTTTTGCTCAAAGCGCGGCGCTAAATGCAAAGACACAACACCACCTTGAGAAAAACCAGCTAAAATTATTTTATTAGCAGGAATGCCATTAGCAATTTCTTTATTAATTAACTCTTCTACCTTTGCAGCAGAATCTCTTACGCCTTGTTCATCGGCACGCTTATCTAATTCTATAGACTTAATATCGTACCAAGAGCGCATTTCCATGCCACCATTTATGGTGACCGGTTGCACTGGCGCATGCGGAAAAATAAACCGTATACCAAGCTCGCTTGGTAAATTTAGCTGCGGGGCTACTGGCGCAAAACCATCCCCAGAGTCACCTAAACCATGTAACCAAATAACCGTTGCTTTATGTTCACTTTGGGCTGCATATTCTACAAATTCTAAACTCATAGTGATGATTGCCACTTAACTTCTTGGCCTGCTTGGCGAGTTGAGGCTTCATTTATAAACGCCCAAAATTCAGCGCCAGAGCGGTTATCAATCCATAACCCATCACGCATTTCAAAATGATGTCCGTTAAACTTAGTCGCAACCCATACTTGATGGAGAGGTGCTTGCTTATTGATCACTATTTTACTTTTATCAGGAAAAATAATTTCTAAAATACCTTGTGCCGATTCATAATCTAAATCAGCTTCGCAATCATCAACCTGCTCTTCAATAGTGAACATAAGAGCTTCGGCTAATTGGTGATATTCGTGTTCAGTCATTGTTATTTCCTTTGCAGGCGAGCCGCCTAATATTGGGTACGTTTTAGCTTTAAATTAGCTTTAAAAATGTGCAGCTAGTGTAACAGGAATAAAATCATCCGCGAATAGCTGCATTTTTTAGATATTCTGTTACTCTGCGATTATAAAGCCAGCAACCGTATTAATCTAATGAAAGCGACACATACCTTACAATTAAAAAGACTATTAATAAGCACTGTACTGTTAAGCGCCTTAGCTGGCTGCGGACAAAGCGGTCCGTTATATTTACCAGAGCAACAAACAGAGCAAAACCAACCTCAAAATGCAGCTAAACCAGCCACTACCGCTGAGCAAGCTAAAGCATCGCAAAGTCAGGAGCAATAAATGGATTATTTTAACTACAAAAACAACCAATTATTTGCCGAAGACGTCAGCGTAGCAAGCATAGCGCAGCAATACGGCACGCCGTGTTATGTATACTCGCGTGCTACATTTGAGCGCCATTACTTAGCATTTGCTAACGCCACTAAAAATCATAAAAGCTTGGTATGTTACGCTGTAAAAGCAAACTCAAATATTGCCGTACTTAATATATTAGCGCGCTTAGGATCGGGTTTCGATATTGTATCTAAAGGTGAACTAGCGCGTGTAATTAAAGCGGGAGGCGATGCTTCTAAAGTGGTTTTTTCAGGCGTGGCTAAAACGTCTGACGAAATAGCTTACGCATTAAAACTGGGCATTAAATGTTTTAATGTAGAGTCGGCGTCTGAGCTTGAACGTATTTCTGAAGTGGCTTGCGAGCTTAACCTAGAAGCGCCTATTTCTATTCGCGTAAACCCAGACATAGATGCAAAAACACATCCGTATATTTCTACCGGTTTAAAAGAAAATAAATTTGGTATTGATATTCAAACAGCAGTGAGTGTTTATCAACAAGCAGCGGCTTTACCTGGTTTAAAAGTAATTGGTGTCGATTGCCATATTGGCTCTCAATTAACGCAAGTTAGACCTTTTTTAGAAGCCCTTGATAAATTAATGGCGCTTATTGATGAGCTAAAAACTAACGGTATTGAGCTAACTCATTTAGATATTGGCGGCGGTTTAGGTGTGCCATACGACAACGAGCAACCACCACACCCAAGTGAATATGCAGCGCAAGTTACCGAACGCTTAGCTAACTACAAACATCTTGAACTTATTTTTGAACCAGGGCGCGCTATTGCAGCTAACGCAGGTATTTTGGTTACTCAAGTTGAATTTATCAAACAAAACCAAGACAAGTTTTTTGCAATTGTAGATGCAGGTATGAACGATATGCTTCGCCCTGCGCTTTATCAAGCGTGGCAAAAAATTATTCCGGTATCCGTTCGCGACGACGAAACACCGACACACAACTTTGATATTGTGGGTCCGGTGTGCGAAACCGGCGACTTTTTAGGAAAAGACCGCGAACTTGCACTCAAACAAGGCGATTTACTTGCACAACGAAGTGCGGGTGCATATGGCTTTACAATGAGCTCAAACTACAACTCGCGCCCGCGTGTTGCAGAAATAATGGTAGATGGTCAGCAGCATCACCTTATTCGCGAACGCGAAACTATTGAAAGCCTTTATCAAGGTGAGAAAGTTTTACCATAAACGTTTTTGTCTACTAGCTGCTCTGTGGCATGATTAGCACAGAGCAAAACCGAATTAGAGCGCTATGTTAGTTAATTTTTCCAAAATGCACGGCTTAGGTAACGACTTTGTTGTGATTGATAACATTACACAAAATGTTTTTTTGTCGCGAGACCAAATCAAAAAACTGGCAGATCGCCACTTTGGCATTGGCTTTGACCAATTGCTGATGGTTGAAGCACCATATTCACCTGATCTCGACTTTCATTATCGAATTTTTAATGCCGATGGTACCGAAGTAGAACAATGCGGTAACGGCGCACGCTGTTTTGCCCGCTTTGTACGCATGAAAGGCCTTACTAACAAGCACAAAATTAGTGTATCGACTAAGTCGGGCAACTTAACGCTCTACATAGAAAAAGACGGTCAAGTAACTGTTAACATGGGCCACCCTAATTTTGAGCCAAGTAAAATTCCGTTAAAAGCCAGCAAACGCGAGCTTACTTATATTATTAGAACGCAAGAACACACTGTATTTAGTGGCGCGGTATCTATGGGTAACCCACATTGCGTGCTAGAAGTTGACGACGTAACCACCGCACAAGTTGATATATTGGGGCCATTACTTGAAAACCATGAACGCTTTCCACAAAAAGCGAACATTGGCTTTATGCAGGTTGTATCGCAAGAACACATTAAGCTAAGAGTGTGGGAGCGCGGCGTTAACGAAACCCTAGCCTGTGGCACGGGTGCATGTGCAGCGATGGTGATTGGTCATATGCAAAATAAATTATCAACAACCGTTCAAGTAGATTTGCCGGGCGGTACTTTGCAAGTGCGCTGGAGTGGTGAAGGTCATCCGGTACGCATGACTGGTCCCGCAGAGCATGTTTTCGACGGACAAGTAGCGCTATGAGCGAGCTAAGTACAGAGCAGATTATTGATTACTTACAGCAACATCCTGACTTTTTAGTTCATCACCCTGAACTACTCGCACAACTTGAGCTGCAACAGCAAGCTCAAGGTGCAACGTCACTAGTACATATTCAGCAACGTCAATTACGCGAGCACAACACGCTTTTAAAAAGCCAAATAGATGCTATGAGCAAGCATGCAACGCAAAACGAGCTCGTATATCGTTTGTTTAGCCAGTGTCATCGCCAGCTTTGGAATCATGACGATTTTGACACTCTTGCAAATAATCTACGCAATATAATCTGCTCAAGTGAAGATGTTAACGACTGCAAATTAGTAAAATACAATCCCGAGTACGACGAGCTTATTGCGCATCGCCTTACCCATTCTGGGCATTATTTAGGGCGAATTAATAAACAAGAGCGCGAACAATTATTTAGTGAAGATACACAATCCGTCGCTATTTATTTAATTGGCGACACTACACATCCTATCGCTATTTTGGCGTTTGGTAGCAATAACGTAAACCATTTTGAGCCCGCGCAAGATAACCTGTTTGTGCTCGACTTTATAAACGCATTACACCTGCGGTTACAAAAACTAGCATGAGTGACGATGCGCCTAATATTACCGCGCTAAGCGACCACTGGCGTACACCCATAACGCTATTTAGCGATTATTTAAAGTTTGAAAAACAATATTCAGCGCACACAGTTAATCAATACGTAAGCCAACTTGGCTTTGCTGCCCTATATTTTAGCAAACTATGTGATGACTGGTTTGGCGTACAAGGCGAACATATTCGCCGCTACAGCATGGCACTGCGATCAAAGCAATTAAGTGGCCGTACAATTAGCTTAAAGCTCAGTTGTATTCGCAGCTTATATAAGTTTTTAAAAGCAAAAAATATTGCCGAGCAATCGCATTACCATAATCCGGCTATAGGTATAAAAGGCCCTAAGTTTGCAAAGCCCCTACCTAAGAATCTCGATGTAGATCAAATGACACGCTTGCTCGAAATACCCGACGACGAACCTCTCGCAATTAGAGATAAAGCAATGATGGAGTTAATGTATTCATCAGGGCTGCGTATAAGCGAGTTAGTTGGCGCTAACATGCAAGATATTAGCGCTGCCAATGGTGAAATTTTAGTGCGTGGTAAAGGTAATAAAGAGCGATTAATTCCGGTGGGCAAAAAAGCGTTAGACGCATTAAAAAAATGGCTCACAATACGCCCTCAGTTTGCAAAGCCCGATGAAATAGCAGTATTCTTAAGTAGCCAAAAAAACCGTATTTCGATTCGCCAAGTGCGCCTACGCATGCAAGAGTGGGGAATAAAACAAGGCATTAGCTCGCAAGTTCACCCGCATAAGCTGCGCCACTCGTTTGCGTCACATATTTTAGAATCATCTGGTGATTTACGCGCCGTGCAAGAGTTACTAGGGCACAGCAGTTTGTCGGCTACACAAGTGTATACGCATTTAGATTTTCAACATTTAGCCAAGGTGTACGACAACACTCACCCTCGTGCAAAAAAACGAACTGATTAGGTAAATAAATATGATCCGATTTAATCGTGCTATTAAGCCATTTTCTGTCATGAGCTTTGATTTAGACGACACTCTTTACAACAATCACCCCATTATAAAAGCAGCGGTTAAAGCGCAGCAAGATTATTTAAACGCGCTCCCGAGCTACTTAGCCCAAGGCCCAAAATACTGGCAACAATGCCGCAATGAGGCCGTATTACAGTTACCTGAACTTGCTGATAACGTCACTAAATGGCGCCAACATACATTGCGCTTAGCCCTTTCTAAACTAGATTTGAACGAGCAAGAGGTAGAGCATCATGCCGATGCTGCCTATAACGCCTTTGCCGATGCGCGCAGTAAAATAGTGGTAACCGACGACGTACTAAAGCTGCTAGATAACTTAGCCCAGCACTTTACGCTGGTTGCAATTACTAACGGTAACGTTGAAATTGAACGCTTTAACTTACACGATAAATTTTCGCTCGTGTTACAAGCCGGTATGCACGGTAAAGCAAAACCTCACAGCACCTTATTTGATAAAGCCGCCGAGCACTTAAACGTTGCTAAAAGTGAAATTTTACACATTGGCGATAGCCTAGATACCGACGTACAAGGCGCAAATAATGCCGGTTGCCAATCGGTATGGTTAAACGATCAAGGCGCCAATTATGCTTATAAAGGGCTGGCCGATATTGAAATAGCCAATATTCATGCCTTAACGCACTTTATTAAATAACCGATTAAAAATAAGAGGTCACAATGAGCCACTATACCAAGCTAATTACCTTGCTATTAATTGGCTCACTTAGCCTTAACGCTTATTTATTGTGGCCGCAGCCCGCGCCAACCAAAGTACAAAAAACGCAAGGTGCTGAAAAAAGCATATTGCCTAAACAACAAAATACGCTATTAAATACGGCAAAGCAGCAGTTTAAAAAACACCAATTTGAAGCCGCACTTAGTAGCTATCAACAACTCAAAAACAGCAATCCAGAAATCGCAAAAAACCTTTATTCATCGTGGCTAGTGCAGCTTAAAACATGGCTAAATAGCAACTTATTACTTAGCGAATCATTTCTCAATGCGCTATTAAATAACAGCCCTTATAACGTAGAATTACTTAATTTACAGGTTGAGTATTTAATAAATAGCGAGCAAACACAAAACGCCATTATTGCTTTATTTGAGCTTAATTCATTACTGCCTGCTGATCAGCAAAGTAATGTAAATACACGTTTAAATACGCTCACTCAAAACGAATTACACACATTAACTGAGCAACAAAATTGGCAAGCTCTTATTGAGCAAACACAAATTTGGCTTGATTATAAAAGCGATAACGCGCAGTTTTTATATCCGCTTGCGTACGCCTACTTTCAGCAAGGCGATTTAATTAGTGCACAAGCAACCCTTGATCGAATGCCAAACCAGCACAATCTAAAAAGCCAAGTGCAAACACTGCAAGCGATGATCAATAAAGCACAATCGCAAGACGACTTCGTTGCTTTAACGCCGTATGGCGCGCATTACTTAATAAACACCGAAATAAATAATAACCTATCAACCGAACTAATGATTGATACAGGCGCAAGCGTAACCTCACTCCCTACAAGTATAATTGAGCAAATTTCGCCACAACCTTTGTATTTAGGCGATGTAACGGTCAACACAGCTAATGGTCAAATTGTTGTAAAGCGTTATCAAATTGAATCGTTTAAAGTGGGCTCGCAAATTATTTATGGTTTTGAAGTGTTGGGCATTGAAAACACCCGTGGGCAAGGTTTGCTAGGAATGAACTTTTTATCGCGATTTAAATTCAATATAAATCAGCAAACAGATGAGCTAGAGTTGAGCGCTAAATAATTAAAAACCCAAAGGTAACACATGACACTAAATAACTATTTAAAAGCACTTGCTGAAAACCCAAAAAGCATTCAATTTACCGATACAATGGCCGTGATAGAAGCAAATTACGACTTTACTGCATGTGGCTTTAATAACCATGGATTACTTAGCGCTGCGAGTGAGAACAACGGCTCGTGTAAAATTTTTGCGTTTGCTAAATTAAACGATTTAAGTAAACAAAATACGTTGGATTGTTTTGGTAAGTTTTACCGAGAAGACGTGCTGCAAAACCCTAAAGGGGATGATCATATGAACATTCGCACGTTTATGTTAGCACCAGAGGCAACACCTTTTTTAGGTATTACCTTTGAAGGCGAGCCACTAAAAGCAAAATAGCCAGCAAAAATTAAAGTGGTTTTTCCATAAAGTAACGCGTACCTGAGCGTGGGTAATTATTAAGTTGATACTTAACACTATAACCGCGCTTTTCATAAAAGGGTTTTGCTTGAAAATCAAGTGTATCAAGCTGAGAAGTTGTAGCACCTAGCTCAATAGCAGCTTGCTCAAGTGCCGTTAGCAATTTATCTGCAAGCCCTTTACCTCGTGCAATATCGCTACACCAAAGCCAACTAATCATCAGCCAGTTTCCAAACACACACCCACTAATACCGGCAACAAGCTCGCCCTGTTCATCAGTAAATTTATAGCCTAATGGCACTCTTTGCACATCAAAATGCTGGGCGTTAAATTCAACCATTTGTGCGCGAAGCGCTGAGTTTAACGCATCGGTATTATCTACTTTTAATTGATACATTTATCGCCCTTAAAAAGCAGATACTAGCAAATTAGCTCAATCAATAAAGATTATTTTTACCATAAGGTACTTCAAGCATATTGCTGCTGGTTTTATCCGGCTGGCCGCACATTTCGTCGTAAGCGCTTGTTTGCCTTAACATCATCTGTGCGTACGCTATTTTTTCAAAACGCTTTTGAACATGCAGTGGGCTGAGCGCTCTTAAAAACTCACCGCTGTCTTCTGTTACATAGTATTCAACGTTATTAATCATTACCGATACTTGATAAAGCGCCATATCTAACGAGTGAACAATAACTTTTTGTAGCGGCTCGTGCTTTTTTAACTGTGAAAATTTAATACCCATCTTGGCTACCTTTTTATATTTAACCTGAGTTCTGGTTATTTAACATTATCGATACGCAGCTTTGCTATAATCACGATCAAATTTTTATTAGCCGCTGGCGTCACACGTTATGAGCACAAAAATCCGACTCGCTAAATATATTGCCCATGCAGGTATTTGCTCTCGTAAACAGGCATCGCGCTTAATTGATGAAGGTGTGGTGACTGTAAATAATCGCCCAGCAAATCATATAGATCACGTTGATGAGCAAGACACAATAATAGTGAACGAAAAAGAAATTAAAGGTGCTGCCGATTTAGTTTATTTTGCGTACCACAAACCAGTCGGTATTGACTGTAAATTAAATATTGATGACCCTGCCAGCCTTATTCACCATTTGCCCACACTCACCCGTGTTTACCCTATTGGTCGATTAGATAAAGACTCTCGTGGTTTGCTTATTTTGACCAACGATGGGGATTTTTGTAATCAACTAATACATCCTGACTTCCACCAGCCTAAACATTATTTAGTCACCGTAAATAAGCCTTTAGACGATGCTTTTTGTAAAAAAATGGCAGCAGGCGTACCCGTTGATAAACACATAACCCTGCCTTGTGAGGTAAATAAAATAGCCAGTAATCAGTTTAGTATTGTTTTAAAACAAGGGCTAAACAGACAAATACGTAAAATGGCGCATTACTGCGGATACAAAGTAATTGATTTATTTAGAGTGCAATTTAGTGACCTCACCCTTTCAAAGCTAAACCTACCTGAAAACCTATATATACAAATTAATAAAACCGATATTTCAAAAATCTAATACCAAATCACTTAACTACATCTCAAAAAGTTAAAAAATAAACTTGCAAAAATAGATTACAGGTGTAGTCTTAAATTAAAGATTACACTTGTAGGCGATAAAATGATTGAATTATCAAAAGCAGAGTTTGACGTGCTCGACGCACTTTGGATTAACTACCCCGCCACCGCGAGCCAAATAATTGAGCGCTTAAGTGACGATAAGCAATGGCACGAAAAAACCATTAAAACCCTGCTAGGTCGACTAGTAAAAAAAGGCGCACTTACATTTGAAAAAGAAGGTCGCCAATATATTTATACTCCCTGTATGGAGCGCGCCGACTACACCCTAAAAGAAAGCCAAAACTTTATTGAGCGATTTTTTAGTGGGCGTATTGCGCCACTTGTAAGTGGTTTTGCTAAATCGGAGCAGCTTTCTCAGCAAGATATAAACGAGCTTAAAAAAGTTATAGATGACTGGGAAAAAAACCAAAAATAAGGGATTAACATGGTTATTCAAACTGGTCTTAATTGGTTAATTGAGCAGCAATTACTATTAAGTATTTTGTTTTGTGGATTTATTTTACTTGAGCGATTTGCTTTAAAAGCCCTTGGCTCGCGGTTTGTATATAAATTAGCATGGCTATTACCTGCGGCATTAGTGATTGCTAATTTACCAAATGCGATTAAACCACTGCAAAATAGCAATATTAACCATTACTTAATCACCCCTAACCAGCCTTTTACAAACGAGGTAGGTATTAGCTGGGCGCTCATGTATGTACTTATTACCGCAGGGTTATTAATAGCTAGCTTTATTACGCATACCCGCTTTGTTAAAAGCCTGCAGTTAACTGAGTTAACCCAATTTGAAAGCACTCTTACCGCTGATGTTAAAACTTATACCAGCCAACATGTAGCCACGCCAATGGTGGTCGGTATTTTAAACAGCAAGCTGGTGTTACCGAGTAACTACAATACCCAGTTTGATAAAGCCACATTAGCGCTTATTTTAGAGCACGAAAACGTACACATAAAACGCAAAGACAACCTAACAAACGCACTTATGTTACTACCTACTATTTTACTTTGGTTTAACCCACTAGCTTGGTTTTGTTACGCAAGCATGCGCCGACTACAAGAGCTAACTTGTGATGAACGGGTACTTGCCAATAAAACCACACAACAACATATTTTATATAGCAAAGCCTTAATAAACTGCGCGGCAAATGCGCCCACAGGACTTATGGCTTATTCACACTACGGAGATAAAAAAACCATGTTACAACGACTTACTAATATAAAACACAGCGGGGAGCGTTCAAAGTTTGCTAAAGGTGGCTTATTACTTGTAGCCGCAAGCATGCTAAGCGGCTTAGCGATTGCAAAGCAACCAGAGGCAATGACTAAAGAGGATCACATTTCACCAACAATACGCATTGAACCTGCTTACCCAATACAAGCAGCCCAACAAGAGATCAGCGGCTCTGTTGTATTAAAATACGATATTGCAGCAAACGGTAAAACAAAAAACATTAGTGTTATTCAATCTAAACCTAAAGATGTTTTTGATAAATCAGCGAAAGAGGCACTAGCAAAATGGAAATATAAAGCATCAGATTCAGGTTTTGAAGATATACTTGTGCAACTAGATTTTGCGATTAATAGTGAAGTGGCGCCTACCGATTTAATTGAGCGAATTAAAGTATCGCATTAACGCCGCGAGTTGTTCAAGACTACAAAGCAAGCGCCCTTTTAGGCTGCTTGCTTTATGGTTTTACGCTATAAAGTTACAAACTCACCACAATCATGGCAATGGCTGTACCCAAACCAATAAACCACACTAATGAGCGAATTATATCTAGGTTCATATAGTAAAATACGCAATACAAAATACGCGACACAATATGCGTAACAGCTAGCATTTCGGTCACTGCACCTACAGAGTTAGTGCCCAGCACAACTGCAATAGCGACAGCAAAAACAGCAAGCGATTCAAAACAGTTTTGATGAGCAGCGAGCGCCCGTGCACCAAAGCCGGTTAATTTTGTTTGTTGCGCCCTTGGGTGTTTATTGTCGTATCGACCTAATTTGGCCATTGCTATAGCAACCGGCACTTTTGCAAAGTAAGGCATTAATACCGCAAGTAATGCACATACAACTAATGTTGTCATAATTTATCCTTTTGATGTTTCGGATAATTTAGCATAAGCGTAATAAAAAAGCCGCCAGATACGTTTTATGACAAACGCTGGCGGCTAACAATAACATCAGACCTACTATAGCTAAATTTATCCTCAAACCCATGCGACATAATGTCGCAGATGATGAATATTCAACATTATAGTTAATGCATCGCTTTACTTCACAAAGCTTGTTAACTTTACTGCCTTACATTTTAACGATGACGACCATGACCTGGATATTTTTCACTTTTTTAGCCGCCTTCATGCAAGCATGGCGTAATGCCCTGCAAAGTAAATTAAGTAACGATGTGAGTGTGGCTGGCGTAACCCTCTCCCGCTTTATTATCGCAGGCCCTATTGCTGGCGTGTATTTATATGGTTTGTATCAATATCAAGATACAGCCATGCCTACGTTTAATAATGCCTTTTGGGGATTTATTGTAGGCGCAAGTGTGATGCAAATACTTGCCACTGGTTTAATGGTTAAGCTATTTAAAATGAATAATTACGCCGTAGGTGCTGGTCTTGCCAAAAGCGAGGCGTTAGTAGCTGCCATTTTAGGTGTATTATTTTTTGGCTCGGCACTTTCTTTGCTCGGTTGGCTTGGTGTGTTTTTTGGCGCTATCGCCGTATTGCTACTCAGTGGCATAACAAGCGTTAAACACTTTAATGCTAAAACAGCATTACTAGGACTGGCTTGTGGTACTTGCTTTGCACTTACATCGCTGTGGGTACGTGAAGCGAGCTTAAACTCAGGATTATTATTTCCTCACTCAGCAGCTTGGGTTTTGCTGTTTGTAATTAGCTTACAAACACTAATACTACTGGGCTATTTATTATTAAAAGAGCCGCAAACACTTAGTAAACTGTGGCAATACAAAGGTACTACAGCCGCAATTAGTGTTTTTAGTTGTGTCGGCTCTATTGGCTGGTTTAGTGCAATGAGCTTACAGCACGTTGCTTACGTTAAAACACTTGGACAGGTTGAAGTTTTTTTTACCATGCTAATTGCCGTTCTTTGGTTAAAGCAGCCACTTAAAAAACAAGATACTGCAGGCTTAATACTCATAGCCATTGCTGCTGTTTTGGTTATGTTGCCGAATTAAGGGCATAAAAAAGCGCAGGCTTTTATACCTGCGCTGTTATAATTTTTATAGCTTTAAGAACTGGTTCTAAGAGCTGATTTTTAGTGTTATCACGCCACTAATAATCATTAATACTCCTGCAATACGACCAAATGTAGCTGCATCGTTATAAAACAATATACCCACTAAAAACGTACCGGCGGCGCCAATACCTGTCCATACGGCGTATGAGGTACCCATTGATATTTGCCTTTGTGCAAGCCACAACATAAAACCACTAGCGACTAAAAATACCACCGCTATTGCTATGCCTTGCCAGCGTGTATCAGCGTTTTGCGAAATTTTTAAGCCAATCGGCCAGCCAATTTCAAGTAACCCAGCAATAATTAAGTACACCCACGCCATTAAACGTCTCTCTTTTTAACAATCACTTCGTATAAATCTTCGCGGCGATCTTTTAAATTACGCACTGTGCCTTCGCTGTGAAGTATTTTAAGCTTATCCATATCAAGGTCACTAAATAGCAGCATTTCAGTGTTTGGTGTGGCTTCATTAAGTGTTGCATCGTGCGGGAACGAAAAGTCCGATGGCGTTAATACCGCCGATTGTGAGTACTGCACATCAAGGCTTTCTACCTCTGGTAAATTACCTACTGAACCTGCAATAACCACATAACATTCGTTTTCTATTGCACGCGCTTGTGCACAGTGGCGCACACGTAAATAACTGTTTTTAGTATCAGTCCAAAATGGCACAAACAGAATATCTAACCCTTGTTTGGCCAATATGCGTGAAAGCTCTGGAAACTCTACATCGTAACAAATTTGAATACCTACACGACCGGCATCGGTATCAAACACGGCAATTTTATCGCCGCCTTGAATAACCCAATCGTTTTGTTCATGCGGGGTTATGTGTATTTTACGTTGCTCGTCTATTTTACCGCTACGATGGCACAGGTAACTTACGTTATAAATTTTATCATCTTCGGCAAGTGGCATAGAGCCGGTAATAATATTAGCGTTGTATTCTATTGCCATACGCGACATCGCGTTTTTAAAAGTTTCGGTATATTCCGCTAAATAGCGAATCGCTTCTGTTTGATTACTTTGATTTCCTAGCCCCATTAGTGGCGCATTAAAAAACTCAGGGAATAGTATAAAGTCACTTTTGTAGTCAGATACGGTATCTACAAAGTATTCAACCTGCTTTAGCATTTCTTCAACCGATTCAACACAACGCATTTGCCATTGCACAGCACCTACTCGCACGATTGATTTAGTTGACTCAAGTACCGTGTCGGTTGGCTCATACATAATGTTATTCCACTCAAGTAAAGTGGCGTAACCAACGGATTCTTGATCCTCCGGTAAATACTTTTTAAGCAAACGCTTTACCTGAAAATCGTTAGATAACTGAAAGCTCAAAATAGGATCGTATAATTCTTTTTGATCTACTTTTGCAATGTATTCCATTGGCGTCATTTCACTGCTGTGATTGTAATAACGCGGAATACGCCCACCAGCTAAAATAGCGCGTAAGTTATATTGGCGGCACAATTCTTTACGGGCATCATAAAGGCGACGACCTAAACGCATGCCTCTGTGACTTTCGCTAATAGCAACATCTAAGCCGTATAGCGCATCGCCGTCGGTATCGCTAAATACACGGTCGTGACCGTCTGCAATATCTTCGTATGTATGCGGGTTTGAAAAACGCGTGTAATCAACCTGCACGCTTAATGCTAAGCCCACCAGTACGCCGTCATCTACAATACCTATTTGCCCTTCAGGAAATTGGTCTATTAATCTAAAAATGGTATGACTTGGCCACGCACCGCCTAAGTCGGGATACGCTTGATCCATCAAGGTTTTAATTTGCGGATATTGCTCTCTGGTTAAGTTACAAATTTCAAGATGGGTTTTTTCTGCCGACATACACAACTCCTTTGGGCATAAGAAAATAAAAGCCGAATGTACGTTAAAGTACACTCAGCTTTGTATCATGTTTTTTACGTTACGCGTACTACTTTAAGCTACGATAAAAAAGTGTGGTTACTTTCTCTTTTGGTAACCAGCCTGCGTATTCAAGATTCAGCTCAGCCAATGGATCGGCTTTAAGTACTTGCTCTAAGCTTGCATTATTTTGCATTGCTTTTAGCATTACGTCTTTCGCGTTTTGAACTAGCTTACCATACGCTATCAGTCCTGAACGGTCACTTACCTTGCCGTGACCTGGTATTACTTTAGTGTTGCCGTCAATTTGATTAACTACATCGTTTACTGCCGCTAAAATACCATCAACGCTGCCGCCGCTATCTACATCAACAAACGGTAAGCTGCCAAAATTAAAGTAAATGTCGCCCATGTGCACTATGTTGTCGTTACTAAAAAAGATAACGGAGTCGCCATCGGTGTGTGCATATTCGTAATGCACTACATGGGCGTGTTCGTTATTAAAATGTAGTTTTAAGTCGTGACCAAAACTAATGCGCGGTAAAAAGTCTGACCCTTCCCCGTGCTGCTCTTCTAGACGTTTGTGTACATTGTCGTGCGCTATAACGTGCGCGCCCGCTTTAGCAAAGTTCTCGTTGCCACCGGTATGATCGCCATGATGGTGAGTATTAATAACAAACTCTGCACTGCCTGGTTTTAAATCGCTAATGGTTTTTTTAATATCATCTGAGAGTTTGGCAAACTGATCATCAATAATATAAATGCCATCATCACCTACACTTGCTGCAATATTACCGCCTTGCCCAAATAGTACGTATACATGCTCACTTAGCTTTTGTGCTGTTACTGGGCCATCATCTGCTTGCGCTGTAGTGCTTAGTAATAAACCTGTTATTAATGCGGGTAGTATTTTTTTCATTTTAGTTCTCTGTTGTTTTATTGGTAATTATATAGAACGTGTTTAGCTATACTTTAGTTCATCGTGTCGGCTTTATTACTATTTGATGTATTAACTCTTGAGGCAATAAAGGCGTATGCTTACCTTCTACGTAATCACTAAACCCCGCTCTGTAAAATTCAGAAAGAGGGTGCCCCGATTGCCCACCGGGAATAGCTAAAATTGCATGCTCTAAATGCCCAGGTTGAGCAATAAAACGCTGCGATGCGCCAAAACTACGCCCTTGTACGGCGGGCATATAACTATCTCCAAAACCCGCTGCTGTGGGCATATTTAATAACTTAGCAAGTAACGGCATTTGCTTTGCAAACGGATGCTCTATCACTAACTCATTTACCTTGCCCCACTGCCAGTTTTGTACGTTATTACCAAATTGTTCTGTAAGCTTAGTAATAGTTTGGCTAAATGCTCCTTGTAACTGCTCATCCCAGCTTTTAAATTGTGGGTTTATCCATGCGTCGGGCTTGTTGTTTATAAGCTGCCAAACAGCGGGCTCTAAATCTCGTTTTACGTATTTAAGTGTGCCTTGTTGTTTATTTAATTCATCTTCCATATTGCTAAATAAAATATTAATCACTTCATCGCGGTAGCGCTTAACTAAGGTATACCCTGTGGAGGTTGAACACGCACATTGCTGCCAGTTTTCAAGCGCTGTTATATATTGCTGATTTTTAGTTGTATCGGCTTTTAATTGCTTTAATAGCAGAGCATGCCAAGGCATTAAAAAGCGAGCTTGGTTATCAAGTTGTAATGCGTAAAAGTCGCTCTCAGCAAATGTTTGTTTTTCAAATAATCTATCGCGAATTTGACTTGAACGTGCACCGAGTGCATAGCCACCATTACCAAAGCGGGCGTTATCTTCAGCCGATACCACGCGAGAATTACCAGTCCATAATCGACCGCTTTGCGGGTTTTTAATAAAAGGGCGTTGTAATTCATTTTGCTGCCAAAGCGCTGAGTAGTCATCGGCATTTACGCCAAGCACACTTGGCGCTTTACGAGCCGGTATACCGCCCATGTTTTTCCACGCTGCGCTACCTTGGCTGTCTACCACCATTAGGTTTTGCACCGGAATGCCCACATCGCTTGCTACAGCAAGTGCATCATCTACCGTTTTGGCTTGCTCTAATTTTAATAACTGCATATTAACGGCATAAGGCTGATGGGCAGCCCAGCTCAACGCATAAGGTTTTTCGTTAATATATTTTACAGGTCCGTATTCACTGAGTATTAATGAATAGTTTTCAACTTCCCCATCGGGTAATGCAATCGATTCATCAACTTGCCATGTTTTACTATCATCGTTTAATGCAATCCAATCGGCTGTATCTAAATAACCGTTAGTAAATCCCCATGCAACATTGTTGTTAGTGCCAACAACAATGGCTGGTGCTCCGGGCAGCGATACTCCGGTTACCTGAGTCTGCTCACCACTGTGCATGTAATTTAATTGTGCCCTGTACCAAATTACAGGTACTGCCATCGATAAATGCATATCATCCGACACCATACCAGCCCCTGTTTTAGTAAGCGCTCCTGTAACAGCCCAGTTGTTACTGCCGCGCTCTTGGTTAGCTTCAATACTTTTAACTATATGCTTTGTTTGAGTTGGAAAGGTAGGTATGCCGCCGTTATAAGGCGCTAATTTGCTGCCATCAAGCGCGGCTTGGTACTTACTCGGTTGCGTTAAAAAATCAACCATTTGCTTTGTGTACGCTTGCTCAATTTGAATAAGTGCTTGGTCGCGCTCAAATGTGGCGCTTTGTAAATCAAGGTACATGCTAAATATCACAAGTAGGCTGTCTTCACTTTGCCATGGCTTTTGCGCTGCACCGGTTAGTAAATATTCAAAGCTTGAATACCCTACTTGCGCTAAGCCTTCGTTTACACCTTGAGCGTAACTTTTAAGTAATTGCTTATCTGCCTCTGGCAGGGTTTGTAAAATAATTTGGCTGCGTTGACGCAATTGATGAAAACGCATTTTTTTATCGAGCCCCAACGCTGCTTTGCCAAATAATTCACTTAACTCACCTGCGGCATTACGCCTGAGTAAATCCATTTGAAAAAATCGGTCTTGGCCATGCGCATAACCTAAACCATAGGCAGCGTCGTTTCGGCTATTGGCGTTTATTACTGCTTGCCCTAGTGCATCGCGAGAAATTTTTACAGGCTCTACTACCGCGTTACTACGTCCGTTTCCATCAAGGGCGGGTAAACTTAAACTAAGTACACCATAAACAACGGCGGTACTTGCCAACCCTAATATCACAATTAATAACAACAAGCGTTTGATTACTTTAAACATCACCGTTTCCTTTGCACGTTTTGACCAAGCGTTAAGCACATATAATAACCACAGTTTTATTAAATAATAATGTTCTTGCTCGCAAAGGGTGAAATAAACATCAAAATCCACGATAATGTCAGCTCCACACATCGTGCAGAACTAGTTGAGATCAATATGACTGAAAAAACATTTATCAAAGGTAAAGACCGCGACCTAGAATCGTCAATCTCTACCATGCAAAACAAGCTTAAAGCCCTAAACATTAATGTTGAAGAAGCGCTTTGGCTTAACCCTGTAGCTAACTGTTATTCGGTTCATATAAAAGACAGCGACTGCGGTGTTATGTTTACCAATGGTAAAGGCGCAACCGACAAAGCATCTATTGCTTCAGCACTTGGTGAATACTTTGAACGTTTAAGCTGTAACTACTTTTTTGCAGACTTTTATCTAGGTGAAGAATTTGCCAATGGCGAGTTTACTCATTACCCAAGCGAAAAATGGTTTAAAGTTGAAGGCGATGAAGTGCCAGAGGGCATTATGGATGAAAGCTTATGGGATTACTTTGACCCAGAGCGCGAACTTACCGCATCACACCTTTTTGATTTTAACTCAGGCAATATTGATCGTGGCATTTGTACTCTGCCATACACACGCCAACGCGATAACCAAGACGTATACATTCCGGTAAACGTTATCGGTAATATTTTTGTATCTAACGGTATGAGCGCAGGTAACACCAAATTTGAAGCTCGCGTACAAGGTTTATCAGAAGTATTTGAGCGCGCTATTAAAAACCGCATCATCGCCGAAGGTATTTGTTTACCAATCGTGCCTGAAGATGTTGTTAAGCAATACCCTAAAATTCACGAAGCGTGTGAAGAACTTCGCAGCCATGGCTTTCATTTACGTATTGCCGATGCATCACTTGGGGGCAAATACCCTGTAATGAGCGTAACGCTTATTAACCCAACAGATGGCTCTGTATTTGCTTCTTTTGGTGCTCACCCATCATTTGAAGTTGCGCTTGAACGTACCGTGACTGAGTTACTACAAGGTCGTCGTTTAGATCAGCTAGATGTATTCCAACCTGCAACATTTGATAACGATGAAGTAGCAACACCAGAGAACATTGAACTGCACTTTATTGATTCAAGCGGTTTGATTTCGCATGATTTTTTCCGTGCAAAACCTGATTTTGAATTTGCACACTGGGACTTTAGCGGAACAACTGAAGAAGAATATAACTTCTGTACTGACCTAATTCACAGCATGGATCATGATATCTACATCATGGATTACACGCACCTAAACGTATACGCGTGTCGTATTTTAGTACCAGGCATGTCAGATATTTACCCTGTTGATGAGCTTATTTGGCGTAACAACAACGAAGGCGCTAAATTCCGCGAAACATTCCTATCGCTTGATCAGTACGATGCTGAGCAATGGATGGACATTTACGACAGCCTTGAAGAAGCAGGCCACAGCGATATTATCCGCGCCGCAGAATTTATTGGCCTTGCAACCGATGCCGACACACCATGGCACACACTGCGTATAGGTGAGCTTAAAGCGCACCTATGTTTAGCTGCAGGCAGCGAAGAAGCCATTGATTGGGTTGACTGGATACTTCATACAGGCCAAGTAAATGAAGAGGCAATGCGCCACTTCCGCTGTTTAAAAGCAGTTCTTGAAATTAAATACGATGACGAGCGCGAATACGCAGATTACCAAGATGCACTAGGCTTAATGTTTGGTGCTAATAATGTAGCGCTGGCTATAGAAATTGCCGAAGGTAAAAAGCAGTTTAACGGTTTAACTTTCCCTGGTTTATCGCTTGAAGGCTTTAAAAAGCATGCGGCGCTACTTGATGGTTACCGCAAGCTACATGTAGCAAAGCAAAATCACTGGGCGCGTGAAGTTAGCGACTCGTAACTCGCTAAACTACTAATTATAAAAAATAAACGGCGCATTTGTTAATGCGCCGTTTTCATTTGTGTAATAAATTAGCTATAGTTAATTTGCCTAAATTAACGCCACGATGTAGCAAATGCCACCATCTACTAACAATAAAAAAACGAACGTTCATAACTTTAAGTTGACCTTTTGGTTATCGCTTACGCTAACTGTACTAGTTGGTATCGTTCTTGATCGTATTAACTACAATCGTGTTAAAGATGCTCATCGCCTACAAATTCTTTCTGAAGTAAGTACATATCGAGCTCAATTAGAATCTATTTTAGTTTCTAATATCCAACTAGTTCGAGGTTTAGGTGTTGCCGTAGCGGCGCAGCCTGATTTACAGCAAACACAGTTTGAACAAATTGCCCAACCACTATTTAAAACCTCAAATGAGCTTCGCAATATTGGTGGCGCTCCCGATATGGTAATTCGCATGACTTACCCCTTAAAAGGTAATGAAAAAGCACTCGGTTTAAACTTTTTAGAAGAAAAAAACCAACGCGCTGATGCTATTAGAGCTCGCGATACAAATACCATTGTAATGGCTGGCCCATTAAAATTAATCCAAGGTGACATAGCACTTATAGCCCGCGTTCCTGTTTACATACCGCCAGAAAATCGCTTTTGGGGATTACTTTCAGTTGTTCTCAACATTGAAAAAGTCTATGAAAATTCAGGTATTTATGAGCTAGAAAAAGAATACAACGTCGCTTTACAAGGCAGGCATGGACTTGGCAGCAAAGGGGAGTTTTTTTACGGTAATCAAAACATAATAGAGCAAGACCCACTTGAGTTTACGTTAAGCTTTCAAGGTGGCAATTGGCAACTTTACGTAGCACCTAAAATAGGTTGGAGCCCACCAAATTCAGCCGTGTGGCCACTTAGGCTATCAATTATAATTATTTGCGGGTTATTAATTTGGGCCTTTTTATTCTTTTTGAAAATGCTTAATCGTCAGCAACAAAATGAAAAAATGCTTGAGGCAATGAGTGATCTAGCCCAAATAGGCGCATGGTCATTTAATTTAGAAACGAAACAAGTGTATTGGTCTGATATGACCAAAAAACTATTTAAATACCCATTAAATAGCCAACCAGAATGGCCTAAAGATTTAAATTACTTTAAAAAAGGCACTAGCAGAGAAACAATTAAACCTTTAATTGAACGAGCTATAAAATATGGTGAAAGCTACGAAGTTGAATTAGAAGTAATGGATGAAGAAGGTGAATCTGTTTGGGTACTCGTACATGGTGAAGCAGAACGAAAAAATGGACGATGCACACGTATTTTTGGCTCATTACAGAATATTGATACCCGTAAAAAGATTGAATTAGAAAATAATAAAACAGCATTACACAACGAAATTTTAGCCTCCCTTACCGTTAATAAATTAATATTAACTGGGCAACTGAGCCAATCAAAAGATATTATTACTAAAGCAATCTGCCAAGCATTTGATATTAAACGTGCCAGTATTTGGTTTTTTAATGAAGACAAATCCCAACTAAGCCCTTTTGCCATACATAGTAAACATTCGTCTAGTGATAAAATTGACTCTATTTGGCTAAGAAAAAATCTTCCCGGCTTTTTTAATGCAATAGATCACCAGCCTGTATTTAATGTGCCTGACGCCCAAGAACACCCAATACTTGAGCCAATTAAAGAACAGTATTTAATGACTCTCGAGATTAAATCAATGCTGTGCGTAATAATCCCTGCAGGAAGTGGCGCTATAGGAGTCGTCTGCGCAGAGCAATGCCAATCAAAACGCTACTGGTCTAAAAACGAAGAAAGCTTTTTAATTGCCGTTGCAGCGTTAATAGGCAGCTTGCACTCAAGCCAACAGCGAATTGAAACCGAACAAAAACTAGTTTCAGCCAAAGAAACCGCCGAACAAGCTGTTGAAGCTAAAAGTGAATTTTTAGCGAGTATGAGCCACGAAATTCGCACCCCAATGAACGGTGTTTTAGGTATGCTTAACATAATTAAGCAAACTCAATTGGACCTGCAGCAAAAACATCATATTGAACTTGCTCAATCATCAGCTCAATCTTTGCTTAATATAATTAATGACATATTAGACTTTTCTAAAATTGAAGCCGGTAAGCTCGATATTGAAAACGTGCAATTTAATTTACCTCGGTTATTAGGCGAAGTGGTGGAATCCTTTGCTTTAAAGGTAGAACAAAACAATACAAAACTTATTCTAGATGCTACTCAAATAACGGTTAGCGAGATAATTAGTGACCCTAACCGCTTGCGCCAAATTTTAAATAACTTAATTGGCAACGCGGTTAAATTTACTATTGATGGCGAAGTAGTCATTACTGCCAGAATAGATGAAACAACGGATGGCTCGTTCCTACAGTGTTCGATTATTGATACTGGTATTGGTATTGACCCTAAAAAACAAGCGTCGTTATTTGACTCATTCACACAAGCCGATGCTTCAACAACACGCCAATTTGGGGGCACAGGGCTTGGCCTTGCCATAGTAAAACAATTGTGCGAACTGATGAACGGTGAAGTGAGTGTAAACAGTATGCAAGGTGAAGGAAGTACATTTTCTTTTACAGTACAAATACAACCGCGCTTAAGTAAAGAACAAGATTTACCGAGTCATTTAATTAAAAACAAACATATTTTAATTATTGATGAGTGCTCGTTAAATGCTAACACCGCTAATAAGCAGCTCACTGTTTGGGGTGCAAAAGTTAATTGTATACATAACTATCTTGAGGTTGATGATTACTTAAGTAATATAACCACCCACCCTGGTGCTATTTTAGTTGATTACTACTTTTTTGAAAAGGCCCCACAAACGCATATCAACGCGCTCAAAAACTTTATAAATATGCATAGTTGCAAGTTAGTTATTATGGCGCCAATGAGTTATTCGTCTGAGGAGTCTAAAGTAGGTATGGAAGTCGACTGTATGATTTTCAAACCTCTCACACCGTCTGATTTGTTTGACTCACTTACAAACGATAAATACATTGAACAACAGCAGCAACAAGCACAGCTTCAAAACAAGCTAACTAAAGCGCCAGTACTCGATTCATCAGAACCACAACTATTGCTTGTTGAAGACAATAAAATAAACCAAGTGGTTGCCTCTGCGCTATTAAAGCAGGCGGGTGTTACTTTTGATATTGCCGAAAATGGACTTGAGGCAATTGTAAAGCTCAATGCAAAACAAGGTAAACCATATAAGCTAGTTTTAATGGATTGCCAAATGCCCGAAATGGATGGCTACCAAGCCACTAAAGCCATTAGAGAAGGTGATGCAGGTAAAGATAATGAAAATATTACTATTATTGCGCTAACAGCCAATGCCATGCAGGGCGATAAAGAAAAATGCCTAGCCGCAGGCATGAACGACTATTTAAGTAAGCCTCTCGATTTAGCTGCATTACAACCAAAGCTTCAACAATGGCTTGGCATTCAATAAAGGTGTAAGCTAATAAAATACGCTTACTAATTTGAGATTATTTATGCAGTTATCAACAAATCAACAACGTATTCTTGGTTGCCTATTAGAAAAACAAAGCACGACGCCAGAGCATTATCCGCTATCGTTAAACGCTCTCGTGAACGCATGTAACCAAAAGTCTAATCGCGATCCTGTGTTAAGTCTTACAGATGAAGACGTGCAAAACGCACTTGATGAACTAATAGACATGCGTTTGGTAACTATAGATGAAGGTCTTTCGGGTCGTGTAAATAAATACGATCACCGCTTTTGCAACACTGAATTTAGTAATCTGCAGTTTTCTGCTCAGCAGCGTGCCATTGTTTGTTTATTACTTTTGCGTGGTGCTCAAACCCCTGGTGAATTAAGAACCCGCAGTGCTAGGCTTGCTGATTTTAATAACGTAGATGAAGTAGAGGCAGCGCTCAATAAACTGATTGAAAGCGAGTACGTCACAAAGCTAGAACGAGAAGCAGGTAAACGTGACAGCCGATATATTCATTTATTTGGCGAACAACAAAATAATCCCGCCGATGCCTTTGTTGCTCTACCAAGCGAAGTAATTAAAGACAAAGAATTAAGCGATTTACTTGAAGAAGTAGAAAAATTAAAAGCAGAGCTTCGCCAAATAAAAGCTCATTTAAAACTTTAATTAACTAAAACTAAATCACATAATAAGTTTATTGCGTATCACATATTAAATTTTATAAGGAGCTGCCAATGCGCGCCGAAATTATGGCTGAAATGAAGGTTCAGCCAACGATTGATGTAAATGCTGAGATAACTCGCCGAGTTAATTTTATTAAAACACGTTTGGTAGCAGCTCATTCACGCTCGTTAGTACTGGGTATTAGCGGTGGTGTTGACTCATCAACCTGCGGCCGCTTATGTCAACTTGCTGTAAACGAGCTAAATAAAGAACACGATACTGACAAGTATCAGTTTATTGCAGTGCGCCTACCTTATGGTGTACAAGCTGACGAAGATGAAGCACAAATGGCGGTTGATTTTATTCAGCCAAGTAAACGTATGACCGTAAACATACAACCTGCGGCTGATGCATTGCATGAGCAAGCGATAGCTGCTGTAGTTGGCTGTGGTGAAGCACTGCCTGAGCAAGCTCAAATAGATTTTATTAAAGGTAATGTTAAAGCGCGTCAACGTATGGTTGCTCAGTACGAAATTGCAGGTTTTTGCCAAGGCTTAGTAGTGGGTACCGATCATAGTGCTGAAAACATTACTGGTTTTTATACTAAATTTGGTGACGGCGCGTGCGATTTAGCCCCTCTGTTTGGTTTATCAAAACGCCAAGTTCGTGCACTTGCTACTGCGCTAGGTGCGCCAGCTTTATTGGTAGATAAAGCACCTACAGCTGATTTAGAAAGTGACCGCCCAGGTTTAACAGACGAAGAAGCACTTGGTTTGAGCTATGAGCAAATTGATGACTTTTTAGAAAGTAAACCTGTGTCTAATGATGTTGAACAAAAGCTTGTAAGTATTTACATGCGTACACAACATAAGCGCCAACCAATTCCGACAATTTACGATTAATGTTTTAGTAAATAAAATAAAGCAATTAATGCCTTTGAGGATTAATTGCTTTTTTGATCGACAGATTAAGAAGCTGCGTATATTTTAATAAATTAACGCTTTGAATTTTATAATACCAATTGCATTAAATTAGTGAGCTATTATAGCCCTATGAAATAGCGATAGAACGATGATATTTTTAATGATATTGGTATAACTACCCGCCAAAGAGAACACTGCCTTATATGACATCGCCCATTTTAATTACCGGCGCAGGCCAACGTATTGGTTTAGCACTCGCTCAGCATTATATAGCCCAAGGGCAGAGTATTATTATCACGTATCGTACTCGTCACGCCGCTGTTGATAAATTAGAGCAACAAGGCGCTGTATGTATTTATGCCGATTTTAGTACCGATGAAGGTATTAGTGCATTTATAAATACGCTTAAAGAGCATACAACATCGCTGCGCGCTATTGTTCATAACGCATCAAGCTGGGACTGCGAAGCTAACAACCCTGACTTTGCAGCACTGTTTGATAATATGATGCGAATACATGCCAAAACACCGTATTTAATTAATTTAATGTGCGCAGAGCTGCTTTTAAACTATCAGCAAATTGAAAAAGTACCTGCCGATATAATACATCTTACTGATTATGTAGTTGAAACAGGCAGCCCTAAACACTTAGCTTATGCAGCAAGTAAAGCAGCACTCGACAACCTAACCAAATCGTTTAGCGCTAAATATGCGCCAAACATAAAAGTGAACTCGATTGCTCCATCGCTCATTATTTTTAATGAACATGACGATGAGCAATATCGAGCTAAGACCCTTAAAAAATCATTAATGGGCATTGAACCCGGATGCCAAGAAATTATCAATAGCATTGATTTACTATTACAAAGCCACTACATCACAGGGCGCTCTTTGCCTATTGATGGCGGTCGTCATTTAAAGTAAATATAAATAAACTGAGATATTTATGCACAATGAATTAAAAGAAAGTTATGAAAAAATCATCACCGCTGTAGGTGAAGATGCTAACCGCGAAGGCTTACTTGATACGCCAAAACGTGCTGCAAAAGCAATGGAATATTTAACGCAAGGGTATCGTCAAACGCTTGATGAAATAACTAATAAAGCAGTATTTACATCTGACGCTGACGACATGGTGTTAGTACAAGACATAGAGCTCTACTCTATGTGTGAGCATCATTTACTGCCTTTTATTGGCCGTTGCCATATTGCTTATATACCAAACGGTAAAGTATTAGGCTTGTCTAAATTTGCACGTATTGTTGATATGTTTTCACGCCGTTTTCAAATTCAAGAACAGTTAACGCATCAAATCGCTAAAGCAGTTGAAGAAGTGACTGGCGCTAAGGGCGTGGGCGTTATTGTTGAGGCAAAACACATGTGTATGATGATGCGCGGTGTAGAAAAGCAAAATTCAAGCATGCGTACATCAGTAATGTTAGGTAACTTTAGAAGCGATCCTAAAACACGTAACGAATTTTTGCAGCTTATAAAAGGTTAACCCTATGGCTAATGCAATTATTAACGTTACTAATTTACGCCTGCGTACGTTTATTGGCTTTAACCCCGATGAGCGTGAAAAAAAGCAAGATGTAGTGATCAACCTAGAGATTCACTACCCTGCTGATGACGCGTGTAAAACGGATGAAGTTGACCAAGCACTTAATTATAAAGTGATCACCAAAGAAGTTATTAGCTTAGTAGAGCAAGGCCACTTTTTACTGCTCGAAAAATTAGTGGCTGAAATTCTTGCGGTTTGTCACGCGCACCCAAGCGTTCATTATGCTAAAGCACGTGTTGATAAACCACATGCACTGCGTTTTGCCGACTCAGTGTCGTTAACGCTTGATTGGGCTAAATAAGGTCTTAAAAACTTATTTAAAAAAGCTTTTCGAATCCTACGGCAAGGGCGATAACCGCTAAATAGCGCGCGCCTTTGCCTAGTGTTACTAACAGTAAAAAGGTACTAAATCGTACTTTAAATATACCTCCAATCACCGTTAATGGGTCCCCCACAACCGGTAACCAAGCAAATAACAAACTATACACTCCATATTTATTAAATTGCTTTTGTGCGCTATCAAGCCCTTTTTTCGATACAGGAAACCATTTTTTATCTTTAAAACGCAGTACTTGCGTGCCTAACCAGTAATTAATACAGCTCCCTAACACATTTCCAAGTGTTGCTACGCACCACATAAGCCATAAATTAACTTTATCATGAGTAATCATCCCCACCATAATCACCTCAGAAGAGCTAGGCAGTAATGTGGCAGATATAAATGCGCTAATAAATAACGTGAGATAAAGCATAATGCCCTTATGGCTAAACGTAAAAACCCAGCCTATAGCTGGGTTTATAATACCAATTTTATTAAAAACATGATCATTCTAGCGTATTAAATAACTCACTAACGACGTTAAAAATTATTTATATAGAACAACTATGTATCATAATTTTAGCCTTGTTATTGAGCTATTTTCTTATCGCTATAATAGATCACTAATTTAATGCAATTGGTATAAAAATAACTGAGGTTTTATTTTATCAAATTTAAACTAAACGGGTAATTAAACTCTTTACCTTCATTAGCTTTAATACTTGCCATTACAACCATTACAAACCCAAAAATTGCCACTATAGGTAGTAATATTAAGCCGACTGCTACAAACATCAGTACAAAACAAACTACATATGCAATTGCCATCGTTATTTGAAAGTTAAGCGCCTTTTTACCGTGCACGTCAACAATAGGCATTTCATCTCTTTTAATTAACCACACAATTAATGGCCCAATTATTGAGCCAAACGGCACAATAAATCCGGCAAGCGCACTCAAATGGCATAACATAGCCCACATACGGTCATCTTTGTTAACTGGTTCAACCTGTTGATTTTCTTCCATAACACTCTCCTTTTTGTTTTATGTATGTTGCCTCTTAACTAAACAAATGTCTACAAATCAACCAACGTATTTATGTTTAAAAATCACAGCGTGAAATTTTGTGATAAAAAAGTGATAAGTTTGTGAGAGTTTCTGGAGACGATTATTCAATACTTAACTCGAATCATCACTTACAGGAAATAATAATGAAAACTTCTACATTAACAATCGCAATTCTTTTAGCGGCAGCTAGCCAATCGACTATGGCCGCAGAATTAGACCTAAAAGTTACTAACCTAACCAAAGGTATTCACTTTACTCCACTGTTAATTACAGCACACAACAGCGAAGACACACTATTTGAAGTCGCAACAGAGGCATCTACAGCACTACAAACAATGGCTGAAGGCGGCAATATTGCAGAGCTAGTTGCACAAGCAACTGCAGCGGGCAGTGATATGGCTGCAAATCCAGCTGAAGGTTTACTTGCACCAGCCGCATCTACAACGGCAACACTGAGCACGACTGACGGTAATGAGTACCTATCTTTAACTGCAATGATGCTACCAACTAATGATGGCTTTGTAGGCTTAAACAGCTGGAAAATCCCAACAGAAGCGGGTACTTACACAATTAATTTAAATGCTTACGATGCAGGCACAGAACAAAACAATGAGCTTGTAGTTGAAGGCTCTGGCGCACCAGGTACTCCAGGTATTCCTGCAGCTCCAGGTGGCGACGCTGGCACTGGCGGTACAGGTGTATTAAGTGGTGATACAAATACAAGCATCCATATTCACCCAGGTAGCTTAGGTGATGACGATTTAGAAGCGGGTAATAGCGATTTAAGTAATACAGTACACAGATGGTTAAACCCAGTAGCGCAATTAACCGTTACAGTTAAGTAGGAGCATGATTATGTCATCTGCTAACAACCTTAAAAAAAGTCTACTAGTGCTTGCACTTGCAACCACACTTGCAGCGTGTAGCGATAATGATAACGACCCAATTGTTGAAGAGCCTGTGATCAGTGAGTTTACTATTACTTTTAGTAACTTAACTGCAGGACAGCCTTTATCACCACTCTCTGTCATTGCTTTTGAAGATGAAGCACCTTGGACATTCGGTACAACCGCTTCTGTTGGTTTAGAAATGCTTGCAGAAAGCGGCGCAAATGAAGAATACCTCAGCTACGAGAATGCACTTGCTGCAGTTTCAGCTGAAGGCGCTATTGGCCCTGGTGAAACCACCACAGTGATTATTACTGTTGAAGAGCAAGAAACGCTTAATTTGTCATTTGCTGCCATGCTTGGGAATACAAATGATGCTTTTACCGGTCTTAGTTCTTTAGATGTATCAACATTAGAAGTTGGCGGCTCGTTATCACGCACTACGACAGCTTATGATGCGGGTACGGAAGCAAATACAGAAACAGCTGAAACTGTGCCAGGTCCTGCCGCTAGCGGTGAAGGGTTTAACGAAATACGTGACGATACAGCCGATATAATAACGATGCATCCAGGCATTGTTTCAAATCAAGATGGATTATCTACATCAGCACTTGGTGTTGAACATAAGTTTGATAACCCAGTATCGAAAATAGTAATTACGCGCACGCAGTAACGTTCCAGCTTGTAATGGGGAAGTAAGGGAGCACGGATGCCCCCCTTTTTACGAGGTAATACATGCGTCACGAAAAAATATTAGTAGTAGAAGATGACAGAGAAATAGGTAAGTTAATTACCACGCAGCTAACGTCGCTTAACTTACATGTTGATCATGTTGTAAGCGCAGAACTTGCCTTAAAAAAAATAGCTAAGCATCCCTACGGACTTATTTTACTCGATATAAACTTACCCCAAATGGATGGTTTGAGCTTATGCCGAAAAATAAAAGAGCATTACCCAACTACCTCCGTAATTTTACTCACCGCGCTTAGTAGCGATATGGACAGAGTTATTGGCCTTGAAATGGGCGCCGATGATTATATTTGTAAACCCTTTTTTGCACGCGAATTACAAGCCAGAGTAAAAACCCAATTACGCCACAGAGCACAACTACTCGCGAGCCAAAACAACGACAACTCTCCCGTTGATAGCGAACAAACACTAAATGTAGGCTCACTCAATATAGAATTTAGTTCGCACCAAGTGTATTTAGGCAAGCAAGCCCTTAACCTTACCGCCACCGAATTTGATTTACTCGTTTACTTTGCACGCCATCCTAATCATGTTTTTAGCCGCCAGCAGTTACTCGATAAAGTATGGGGTTACCAACACAGTGGGTACGAGCATACGGTTAATTCACATATAAACCGCTTACGTGCCAAGCTAGAAGAACACCAACAAGCGCCTATCATCGAAACAGTTTGGGGTGTTGGTTACAAACTAAACCCTAGCCAACTCAATTAAGACACCTATTATGAAATTATCTTTGTATCAAAAATTAGCTATATCGCTAGTCGTGATTTTTTGTTTTATTTGCGCCCTAGTTTACGGCTGGAGCAAGCAATTAGAACTGACTTCAAAACACCACGCCGAACAAAATCTGCACTTAGCGTTAGCGGAACATTTAGTACAAGATAACCCACTAATAAAAGAAGGGGTTTACGACTATAAAGCGCTTGAAAACCTCTTCCATACCTTAATGTTATTAGGTCCTGCGTTTGAATTTTATTTTGTAGACGAAACCGGAAAAATTCTTACTTACTCAGCAAAGCCGGGTAAAGTTAAACGCACGCATATTAGTTTAACGCCTTTAAAAAGGCTGATTAACGACCCAAGCGCTGCACCTATTTATGGTGATAATCCTCGTAATAAAGAGCAACAAAAAATATTTTCAGCCGCGCCAGTATTTAATCAAGATAAGCTACAAGGTTATTTATATGTAATTATTGGTGGTGAGGCTTACGATACCTCACTAAGCACTGTAAAAAATAATGATAAGTTATGGCTAGCTGCTTTATGGCTTGGCTCTGCACTCGCATTTTTATTTATTGCGATGCTAATTTTACTACGTTTTTTTACCAACCCAATTCAGCGCTTAGCACGCGATGTTAGTAATATTGAAGCCGCTAACTACAGCCTTACCGACACCAAGCTAAGTAACTATTCAACGCAAAAAAGTAACGAAGTGCATAGTTTAGGGCGAAGTATTCAAGCCATGCTTACCCGTATTAACGAGCAGTTTAAAGCGCTTGAACAAGGCGATAAACAACGCAAAGAGTTACTAACTCACTTATCGCACGACCTACGTACACCACTTGCTTCACTGCAGGGGTTTTTAGAAGTATTAAATCAGTCGGGTGAACAACTAAGTAAAAAAGAGCAGCAAGAATACTTGCAGGTATCGCTTAATAATTGTGGGCAATTAAAGCTACTCATAGAGCAAATATTTGAGCTTGCTCACTTAGAAAATGGCGAAATAAGTATAAATAAAGAAACCTTTAATTTAGGTGAGCTTATTTACGATTGCATGGCAAAATTTAGTTTAGCCGTTGATAAAAAAGGCATTAGTTTGTCGGTAGAACCTGCAATTTGTGATTTTCCTGTGGTTGCCGATATAGCTAAATTAGAGCGCGTGTTAAGTAACTTAATTGACAATGCAATTAGGCACACCCCTCGCGGTGGCAGCATTGCAGTACATGTAAAACGCAGTGACGATAATCAACTATTTGTGCATGTATCAGACACAGGCGTAGGTATAAAAGAAGATGAGCTGAATGCTATTTTTGACCCGCACTACCAAGCAAGTAATTCTAATAAAGAAGGGCGCCAGCAAGGTGGTTTAGGATTGGCCATTTGCAGAGGTTTATTAAAACTGATGGATAGCGAAATTTACGTACAAAGTGAAATTGGTAAAGGCACTATGTTTAGCTTTAATTTGCCACAAAAAAAGGTGCTTTTTTAAAAAGCACCTTATTGAGTTAAATCTATTTAAATATAAAGATTAATTACTTTTTAATACCCGCTAAATCAAGCATAAATGCATAGTTTAGCGCGGTATCTTCTAAGCGCTTAAAGCGACCCGATGCGCCGCCGTGCCCTGCTTCCATATCTATTTTAAACAATAACTTATTGTCATCAGTTTTATAGTCACGCAGCTTAGCAACCCATTTTGCAGGCTCAAAGTATTGAACTTGTGAATCGTGCAAGCCAGTCGTTACTAACATATTAGGATATGCTTGCTTAGATACTTGGTCGTATGGCGAGTAAGACAGCATGTAATCGTAATACGCTTTTTCGTTCGGATTACCCCACTCGCCGTATTCATTGGTAGTAAGTGGTATGCTTGCATCAAGCATCGTGGTTACTACATCTACAAACGGTACCGCTGCAACCATGCCTTTATAAAGTTCAGGCGCTTGGTTTGCTACTGCGCCCATTAATAAGCCACCAGCACTGCCACCTAACGCAAATATTTCATCTTTTGCGCCATACTTTTGAGAAACCAATGCTTTAGTTACATCAACAAAGTCATTAAATGTATTCTTTTTAGTTAGTAGCTTGCCGTCTTCGTACCAAGGACGACCTAGCATTTGCGAGCCACGTACATGGGCAATTGCAAATACAAAGCCACGGTCAAGTAAACTCAAACGCGTGCTTGAAAAAGTAGGGTCCATGGTTGCGCCATAAGAGCCGTAACCATATTGCAGTAGCGGGTTAGTACCATCTTTTTTAAACGCATCTTTTCGGTAAACTAAGCTTACCGGTACTTTTATGCCATCACGTGCTGTTACAAAAATACGCTCTGAGGCGTAATTATCAGCATCAAAATCACCTAATACAGCTTGCTGTTTAAGTAGTTTTTTATCGCCAGTTGCTAAATCTACATCATACGATGAACCAGGTGTAGTCATGCTTGTGTAGTAAACACGTAATGTGCTGCTATCTATATCGTTATTACCATAAGTACCAATTGTATAAGCGCTATCGTTAAAGCTCAGTGGTAACTCTTTACCTGTTTTTAAATCACGCGCAATCAACTTTGATTGGCCCATTTCACGCTCTTGGTAAACTAAGTAGTCATTAAATAAATCAATGCCTTCGAGTTTAATATCATCGCGCGCAGGGATCACACTTTGCCAATTAGCCTTGTCACCTGCTTTATCAATATCAACTTTCATTAGCTGAAAATTTACAGCATTTAAATTAGTGACAATGTAATAAGTATTCCCTAGCTTCGAAATATCATATTCAAGCCCTGCTTCGCGTTCAATTAAGCGTTTAGGCATTGCCTTAGCATCATCAGCACTTAGTACCGATACGCCTGATGCTGCTGTGCTGCTATGCCAAATATAAATTTCTGACTCATCTTTGCTTTTACTCATACCCATGTAGTAACTGGTATCAGTTTCTTCGTAAATTAGCTCATCATCAGCTTGTGGTGTACCTAATGTATGACGATACACTTGGTAACCTAATAGAGTTTGTAAATCTTTTTTAATGTAGTAAACCGTTTTATTATCGTTTGCCCAAACTATACCGCCGTTGGTGCCCTCAAGTGTATCTTCGAGTAATTTACCGGTTGTTAAATCTTTTATTTTTATACTATAAATACGACGGCTAACAGTATCTTCGCCATAAGCCATTAAATTGCCATTCGGGCTTACATTTAAGCCACTTACTGCATAATAATCATGACCTTTCGCAAGCTCATTTACATCTAAAATAACTTGCTGATCGGTACTTGTAAAATCGCTGCTGCGTAAGTAAGTAGTGTACTCGTTATCGCCACGTGTTTGCGTTGAGTAAAAATAATCACCGTTTTTAACTGGGACTGAATCATCGTCTTTTTGAATACGCCCTTTTAGCTCTTCAAACAATTCACTTTGCAGCGTTTTAGTATGTGCAAGCATTGCATCTGTGTATGTATTTTCAGCTTCTAAATAGTTAATAACCTCTGGTGCTTTACGTTCGTCATCACGTAACCAATAGTAATTATCTACACGTGTGTCACCATGAATAGTCATCTCATGAGGCACTTTTTTAGCAACTGGGGCAATAGCTTGGGCTACTTGAACCGTTTTAACTTGTGTATTATTTTTTTTGGTTTCTTCAGGGGCTTGATTACAGCCACTTAAAATAGCTAGCGATAATGCAGCAAGTGCGAATGGAGTACGTTTCATCAGTCAAAGTCCTTGTTGGTTTTTATTTTTTTATTAAGTAATTAAATATACCTAAAAATAACCTGTGTTGTGATTTACTTTGTGAAGCTATGTAAAGTAAATCAACGTAATTCCTCTTTTCTTAATAAGCCTACATCAGGTACTCTGTAGATATATAAGTCATTTTCAAGCTCAACTGATTAAGGGTAGGAATGAATAACGAAGTAATAAATATTTTAACTATGGCTAAAGTAATACAAACAGCTGTAGCTCCTGTATTTTTAATAACCGGAATTGCAGCTACTTTAGGGGTTCTATCTAATCGTTTGGCACGAATTACCGATAGGGCACGTCAGCTAGAACGCAGACTAAAAGTAAGTACTGACGAGGACTTTAATAAATCACTCGCTACAGAGCTGCGCGCTCTTTTAAAGCGTTCTCGATGTATTCATATTGCTTTTAGTTTAAGTGTATTAAGCGCATTGCTTGTATGCGCTGTGGTTATGTTGTTATTTTTATCGCACATTCAATCAATAAACTTAGGCGTTACCATTGCAAGTTGCTTTGTAGCAGCAATGGCTTTGCTTATATGTGCATTTATGTCGTTACTTGGTGAGGTATTCTTAGCAACTAGAAGCATGCGTCGCGGGATGATATTTGCAGATATTGATATAAACGATTAAGTTTTAGTTAAATCTATCGTATTCACTTGAATAAATACGATGTTAGATACAAGATACCGAATTAAGAATTACAATTTTCAACAGGGGCAAACATGAAATTAAAAAAAGTATTAGCAACAATAGCACTGGCAACGTGTGCATTTAGCGTATCGGCAAATTCTGCATTTAAAGAGCCAAGTGACGCGATTGAATACCGCCAAGCAGCGTTTTCAATGATCTCAGTACAAATTGGTGACATGGGCGCAATGCTAAAAGGTAAAGTACCTTTTGACGCAGAGCAATTTAAAAAACGTGCTAACAACGCAGCTGCACTTTCAAAAATGCCATGGGAAGCGTTTTACGAAGGAACAGATAAAGGCGACACAGCTGCACTTGCTGCTGTTTGGTCTGAAAACGATACTTTTATGAAAAAAGCAACTGCATTCCAACAATACGCAGATGAGCTAGCAGTAGCGGCTCAATCAGGCGATAAGGCCGTAATTGGTAAAGCTTTTGGTGCATGGGCTAAAGGCTGTAAAGATTGCCATAAGCAATTTAAAGATTAATTATTGTTGTTTTAATACTTAATGTAGTAATAACAAATGATAAAAAGCACTGAATGGTTAATCATTCAGTGCTTTTTTGTACCCGGCATTTAAGCCCGTATGTTATTTATTGAGCTAAACCTTCTGCGGGCGACGTTTAAATACAGTCCTAATCCCACCCAAAATGCGTGTAATCACCTTACCAATATCACTTAATATAATGTACAAGCATGGCACTAATATAAGTGTTATTAATGTTGCAAACATCACTGCAAAACCAAGCGCTACCGCCATAGGTATTACAAACTTAGCCTGCAGGCTTGTTTCAAACATAATGGGCAATACACCTGCAAATGTAGTAATTGAAGTAAGTAATATAGGTCTGAATCGAGCACAACCGGCATCTATTACAGCATTTTTAATACTAACACCTGTTTTACGGGCTTGATTCACATAATCGGTCATAACGAGTGAGTCGTTTATAACCACCCCTGCTGCTGCAATAATACCAAAGCCAGACATTAAAGTTATATCCAAACCAAACCAGTAATGCCCCCATATTGCTCCCGTTAAGCTAAATGGAATCACCGACATAACAATAAGTGGTTGCGCATAACTCTTAAGGGGTACGGCTAATAAAACATACACCAAAATCATACCGCCGAAGAAAAACATCTTCTGCTGATTAGCCTGATCTTGTTGCTCTTCAATGGCGCCACCTAGTTCTGACTTAACACTTGGATATTCTTCTTTAAGTTGTGGTAGTAGCTTTTCTTTAATTTGATCTACAACTTCGTTTGGCTCAATCACTTCTTCATCTATGTTTCCATAAACATACACAGTACGATAGCCCCCTTCACGGCGGATATAACTAATGCCTGGTGTTTCAGTAAGTTCAACTACATCACCAAGCAGTACTTCACGGCCCTGCGGGGTAGTAACAACCGCATGCTTAAGTGACGAAAATGCCTCTCGAGTCAGTTTAGGGTAACGCACCATTACACGTACTTCCTCGCCTCGGCGAATAACACGTTGAGCCTCACCACCGTAAAAGCTTGCCCCAACTTGATTTGCAATAGAAGCTAAGTCTAAACCTAAGTCGTAAGCGACCGGTTTTAGGCTCATTTGCACTTCTTTACTTGCAGGATCTATTGTTGAGCTAATATCAAACAAACCTTCTTGCTGTTGCAGCAACTCTATAAAACGACGTCCTGCATTATTTAATGTATCAATATCAGAGCCATATAATAAATAACCAAATTCGCCGTCACTGCTCCCTCCATTTACATCATCATAAATGGTTAATGATTTAACACCGGCAATATCGGGCATCGCCTCGCGCCAACGTCGTGATAATTCAAACGCGTTATAAGGCCTTATACTTTCATCAACAAGGGGAACAAGCACTTGTGCTTCAGTTCGACCTTGGTTAAATACTAAAATATCTCTTATGAGTTTTTGACCATATTTGCGTTCGGTATCTTCATCAATCGCAATAACCATCGCTTCTATTTCACGAATAGTATTTATTGTTTGTATGTCAGATACATTGTCATTCATTTCTAGATTTATTTGCGGGTAGTCATGCGGGATTTTTGGCATAAACCCGGTACGAACTTGATTTGATGAGATTAAAGCAAAGGTTACGATTAATAGGGCAATAAATGAAAATAACACCGACCAACGCCATTCAACACAACGTATAACAAAGCGTTTATATGGGCCATTTACAAAACCAAAAAATCGCGTATTAAACCGATCGCGCCAGCCACCCTCTTTTATTGGTGAAAAATGAGTGTGAGCAATATGGGCAGGCAGTATCAACTTTGATTCAATCAAACTAAATACTAAACACAACATTACCACCACTGCTATACCATAAAAGAAGGCACTTTCTGGGCCTGTAGATAACGTAAACGGAGCAAATACTGCAATGGTAGTTAGTACACCAAAAGTTGCAGGGGTTGCTACGCGTTTTGCGCCATTAATCACATTAACAACACCACCGCCTTTTTTTTCTATTTCGGTGTAGGCACTTTCGCCTATGACAATGGCGTCGTCCACCACAATCCCTAGCACCATAATAAAGGCAAAAAGTGATAAAATATTAATGGTTACACCAAACAATGGCATCATCATCATTGCGCCCAAAAAGCACACTGGCAAACCAATCATCACCCATAATGCCAACTTAAAGCGTAAAAAGATTGATAGCATAATTGCAACCAAAATAGCGCCCTGAATGAGGTTTGTAACCATCATGTCTAAGCGGGCATTTAGGTAATACGTAAAATCCATTAGTGGCTCTAAACGAGCCCCCAGTGGTAGCTCTTTGTTTTTTAATTCTATAAATGCTTTTACTGAATCAGCAACTGGGATAATACTTTGCTCTTCAGTCGCTTTTACCGATATATAAACTGCATTTTCACCATTGAATTTAAAGTAACGCTCACCTTCAGTGAACTGATCTTTAATCACGGCAATATCTTGCAGCAACACTTTAGCGCCATTAGCCCCTATTTTTACCGGTATTTGTCTAAATTCTTCACCTGAGTAAAACTGATTTTCAACTCGTACAGAAATAACACCCGCATCGGTTTTTAACTGCCCCGCCGAAAAGTTAGCTGAGTAACGACGCACTGCATTCATTACATCACTAAGGGTTAGGTTATATTGACGCAGCGTATCGGGTTCTATTTCAATTGCTATTTCATCAAGAGGAACATCGTTTACCACTAACGACACGTTAGATAGCTGTAGTAACTCATCCTCTATTTGGTTTGCTATAGGCTTAAGCTCAGTAAGCGGTAAGTCAGCAACGAGCGTCATACCTATAACATCTTGCCTAAACTCAACTTGACTTATGGTGACCGGTTCCATACCGGCTGGGAACGTTGCTATACCATCAACCCGTAACTTAACTTTATCGAGTATATCGGTCAGCTCTACATCAGTATTAATTTCAAGACTTGCTCTACCGCCATTTCTAAATGCCCTGTACACACCTTTTTTAATTTCGGTCACATCTTTTAGCGACTCTTCAATTTTTATAAGTATGCTTTCTTCTATTTCCTGAGGAGAGGCACCGGGGTAATTAGCCTCAATATTAATGTAGTTAATCTCTACATTAGGAAACATTTGGCGTTGGATATTTAGAAAGCTAATAATTCCCATCACCACAATAAAAATCATCATTAGGTTGGCAGCAACGGAGTTATTAGCGAAGTAAGCAATAATACCGGTTTGTTTTTCAGCGTTAGGCGCTGTATTTGGTAGTTCAGTGTTACTCATAACTCAGCCTACCTTTATAATTTTTCAGTGGAAGCATTTTCAAGTGCCTCTGTATTTTTAGTATTTTGAAGGCCCGCAATTTTTACAGCCATGCCTTTTTGCGGATATTCTGGCAAAGTAATCACCAACTTATCATCTGCTTGCAAACCATCACTGATGTAAAAGTACTCACCCTCTTCACGAATAACTGTGACTTTGCGCGGCTCAAGTTGCTGCTCTTCATTAACGATCCATACGGTTTTGTTATTAACTAACTCTTGCGGTAAGCGGTAAATATTATTAAGCATTGCACCTGCAAAATTTACCTGTACGTAGCTACCAAACTTAATGGCTGGTTGTATATTCTTAAGACCGTATGGGTCTTCTATACGCACTACTAAACTGCTCATACGCGTAGCGTTATCAACAATCCCTAGGTCGCGGTCAATTACACCTTCACGGGTGAAGCTGTTTAGGCCTTTTTGAATAATCGTTGCGGTAATACCTTTAATACGCTCTGGCAAAAAAACGCTATCGAACCCTGCTATAGGAATAATCACTTCAGCGGTCTCAATATTATTGAGTTCAGCAACTTGCGAACCCATAGTGACAAATTGTCCAACACCTATATTTCGACTAATAACCAATGCGTCGTAAGGGGCTGTAACATCACAATTATCCAAATCACGTTGCGCGCGCTTTAATGCAGCTTGCGCCGACTTAACAGATGCTTGTGCACTGAGCACTTGAGGTTTACGTAAAAATAAATCTGTGCGCGCTTTACTTGGAAAGCGCTTGGCTTCGTCTTCGGCTACTTGAGCTTGAGCTTGTTCCTCTATTAAACCCGCTTGTGCGCGAGCAAGCTCGGCCTCTGCAACAAGTACTGCTGCTTCATAGTTGTCTTTTTCGATAGTGAATAAGGTTTCACCGCGAGCAACTATGCCACCGGCTACAAAATTAGGATGCCAACTTAACACCTCGCCCGACACCTGCGCCGAGAGCAGTGTATTTTCAAGAGGCTTTACTTCACCGTAGCTATTAATAATAACTTGATGATCGTTTGCAATCACTGGCTCAACTTGCACTGTTGGACGAGTATCAATTACTTCTTTTTTTTCTGGATCTTTTGCAATGGCATTGATTCCCATAAAGCCAACAACACCAACAATGAGCGCTACAAATGGAAAAACCCATCTAAGTGAATTTGTTTGCATATCCTATTATCCCCAAAATTCTATTAACGCCATAATACCAGAGCCATATGAAACATTAAGGTGACATTTGTAAGCAACTGTTGCAAATACATATAAACCGCTGCTATTTAGGGCTATAGAATATAACTTCACATGCAGCTCACCTCATTCGTTATATTTTGTTACAAACTTTTATTCATTAATATCAGTTTATTAGCGTTAAACACTTAAATTTCATCGCGAAGATGTGCGAAATTAAATTAATTTACGTACAGTCCAATTAAATTAACAAATATTAAAAGTCTCAAAATGAAATTAACGACCATCACCCTTGCGCTTAGCTTAGCGTTTGGCAGCCATGCATTTGCAGCCGATAAAAAAGACGAAAAAGAGTCAAAAACACTTAGCGAAATGATCAAAGGACAAACCGAATTTGCCGGTATATTTAGCCTTTATCAAGACGAAAAAACCGGTAAGCACCTTATGGTGATTAACGAATCCCAACTCAATACGCCGTTTGTGTATTTTGCGCACACTGTCGATGGCGTTACAGATGCAGGCCATTATCGTGGTTCGTACCGCGAAACTAAGTTAATTGAATTTAGAAAATACTTTGACCGTATCGATATTATTAGCAAAACACCTCGCTACAAATTTGACGAAAGTAGTGCAATTTCAAAAGCAAGTGATGCCAATATTAGTGAAGCGGTACTTGCGAGCATTAAAATAGAAAAAGAAGAAGACGGTAAAATAGCATTTAATGTAAATAAGTTATTTTTAAGCGAAGCACTTCATAAAGTATCACCTACACCAAATCCAGCAGATAAAAACGCTAAAAAACGCTTTAAAGTAGGTAAACTAGACGATAAAAAATCACGCATTATTAAACAGCGTCCATACCCTAATAACTTAGACGTGGTTGTTGATTACGTATTTACTAACCCAAGCCCAACGGTGCGTGGCTCAAATGCAGTAAGCGACCCGCGTAGCGTATCGGTAAAAGTTCAGCACTCGTTTGTCGCTCTACCTAACAATAACTACGCACCACGTATGGATGATGCGCGCATTGGTTATTTTACAAATCAATTTGATCAAATGACATCTACCGATTGGGCACCTTATCAAGATGTTATAAAACGCTGGGACTTACAAAAGAAAGACCCAAGTGCAGCGCTTTCAGAGCCAGTAAAACCAATTACTTGGTGGATAGAAAACACCACACCCATTGAATGGCGCGATACTATTCGTGACGCTGTTTTAACGTGGAATACCTCTTTTGAAAAAGCCGGCTTTAAAAATGCCTTAGAGGTAAAAGTACAACCAGACGATGCAGACTGGGATGCGGGCGATATCAATTACAACGTACTGCGTTGGACTTCGTCACCTAAACCTCCATTTGGCGGATACGGACCTGCACTTGCTAACCCATTAACTGGCGAAATACTGGGCTCAGACATTATGCTTGAGTTTGTATTTATGAAAAACCGCTGGATTTACGACACACTTTTCACTCAAGGAACAATGAGCCATGGTGATACAACACATACCGGCGAGCTAAATTGCTCTCTTGGGCATGAAATTCAACAAAATCTAATGCTTGCTAAAGGCCTTGCTAGCGGCGGAAAAATTGAAGATAAAGAAATGCTTCGCCAAGGTCTAACACAATTGGTACTTCACGAAGTAGGCCATACTTTAGGTCTTAACCACAATATGAAATCATCAATTTTGTGGGATGAAAAAGAAGTACACGACAAAAACAAAACCCAAGGCATAGTAACCGGCTCTGTTATGGATTATGCACCGGCTAACATTGCCCCAATTGGTGTGCAGCAAGGTGATATTTTTCAAACAAAACCAGGTCCTTACGATGATTGGGCAATTAACTATGGCTACAGCGTAGCGCTTGCAGATGAAGCTGCTGAGCAAGCTAGACTTGAAAAAATACTTGCTCGTTCAAGTGAACATGCCCTTGCCTTTGGTAACGACGCAGACGATATGCGCGCACCAGGTCGCCATATCGATCCACGTGTAATGATTGGTGATTTGTCATCAAACCCTGCGGCCTATGGCGCAGATCGTATGGCGCTAATTAATAAATTATTTACTGAGCTAAAAGATAAAGCAACAGTTAAAGGTGAGTCTTACCAACAGCTTGTTACCTCTGCTAACAGCTTATTTGGTCAGTACCGAGCTCAAGCGGGTGTTGTTTCTCGCCAGATTGGTGGTGTGTACGTTGAGCGTGCTGTAGTGGGTGATGCAAACGCAGATAAACCATTTACACCTGTATCGCTTGAGCGCCAAACACAAGCGATGGATATACTCGCAAAGTTTGTATTTGCACCAGACGTACTACAAAACATGCAACCTCTTTATAGCTACTTACAGCTGCAACGTCGTGGCTTTAATCACTATGGAAAAAATGAAGACCCTAAAGCACACCAAATGATTTTAGGAATGCAAAAGTCTGTACTTGCACAGCTATTACACCCAGCCGTATTACTGCGTATTTCTGATACTGCGTTGTACGGTAATGAATATAGCCTAACTCAGTTTATGCAAGATTTAACCGCTAATATTTTTGTGAAAAGCAAAGACGCAAACTCTATTAGTCACAACTTACAAATTGAGTATGTTAACCAGTTAATTGCAATTGCTGGTCTTGGCAAAGCAAGCAAATACGATAACTTGGCTAAAACAGCAGCGTTATATCAGCTAACTCAAATAGCCGATACCAGTGTTGCTTGGGGTGCAGATACAGCAACTAAAGCGCATAAAAAATATATTGATCGTTTAATTGCAAAAGCGCTAGAAGCATAAAATACCTCTACTAATTGAGTAAACCAAGGCCACGATTTACGTGGCCTTTTTTATAACTTAATTCACAGTTTAAATATAAATAGTGCCTTTTAAATACCTTACAGCATCTCCGGTCAAAGTGACGGTTGTATCATCCACTTTGCAAATTAAATGCCCGCCTCTGCTTGAAGCCTGATAAGCACTTAACGTAGTTTTACCCAATTGCTGCGCCCAGTAAGGTGCCAAGCCAGTATGAATTGAGCCCGTTACATAATCTTCGTCGCCACCGCTTGCAGGCCAAAAATAACGAGATATAAAATCGTACTCATCACTAGGTGCTGTAGCCACTACATCAAGTGGATAAAGCGTTTTTAAAAGCTCTGAGCTAGTTTTTAATTCAAGTATTTGGTCACCGCTTTCATAAATAACAAAGTAGGCTTGGCGATTTTTAAGCACTTTACTCGGTTGTATAGACAAGCCATCAAGCAGTTGCTGCGGCACATTTTGCACTTCAACCGGTGCTTGTTTTGGAAAGGTCATTGCAAAGCTGCCATCAGCGTTTTTATTAACGATTAGCTCGCCCACCGCATCAGCAATAAAGCGAATTTGCGATATATTATGCTCTTCACATAAAACATAGGCAGCCGCAAGTGTGGCGTGACCACAAAAGTCGATTTCCATCAACGGCGAAAACCAGCGAATAACAAAACTTCCATCGTCTTGCAGGCAGGTAAAAGCCGTTTCAGATACGTTATTCTCAGCACCAATTTTTAGCATTAAATCGTCACTTAACCACGATTCTAGTGGGATCACTGCCGCATAGTTACCTTTAAATAACTCATCCGTAAACGCATCAATTTGATGAATAGCTAATTGCATTTTAATTCCCCAAACTATTTTATATACACGCTGAAGGTAAAATTTCTTTTGGTACTGTTGTTTTATTTTCGCCAACCGCTTGCATGCCAGTTACCGGCTCGTCAAACCCACATAACCATGCAATTGGGCTTGTAGGGCTTCCCGTTACAACAGCCGGTCTGAATGTTAAAACTGTATTTTTCAAAAGCTGTGAAGCTTTATTACCCAAGCTAATATGAATAGCACCATTATCGACTGTGATGCCCGTCACTCGATTACCAATCAAAAATTTACTTGCAGGTACACCCGCTTGCTCATTACTTGCTGGAAAGCGCCTGTTTTCAAGATAATAAACCGTAACGTCTTCGCGAATAACAGCAGCCATTGCAAGTGGGTCAACAAGTTCTGCTCGTTGCATATACTTACTATATTGAGGTAGCGCAACAGCAGCTAAAATACCAATAATAGACACCACTACCATCAACTCTATTAACGTAAATCCTTTCGTTTTCATAGTACTTCTCCTAGCATAAATATTGGTTGGTAAGCCGCTTTAACAAACAGGTAAATAGAAACAACAATGACCAAACCATAAACAATAACGAGCTTATTTATATAGCTTTTAATATGCGCATTAAGTAATTTTAGCTGCTGCTTTAATAACGCTTTAAATTCTTCTTGGGTTTCTAAACCTAGCAGCTCGCATTTAGCTAAATGCTCGGTTTGGGGTGTAGAAGCTTTAATACCCTTTTTATGATTACTTGGAAATAATAGCGTGGTAATTAAAGAGTTATACTCATTAATTAATTGACGAGGAATAAGAAATTTAAATAAACCTGAAAAAGGCTTTAGCTCTGTGAGAGCACTTACATTTTTTAGCTTTAAAATAACGGTAAAAATAATACTCAGCAATAAAACGAGTAAGATGATTGGCACATACCAGTAAGTAAAATAATCATCAAATACATGATTTAAAGAAATAGTATGCTTGCTATATATCTCTACAAAAGAAGGCACAACAAAAGACTGATACAACAAAGAGGATAAAACATAAATAACAAATACAATGGTTAAGTAACTAAGCCAGCCCTTGTGCTCAAACTTAAATTCGTTAACTAATTCCGGTAAACATTGATAATACGCAGCTTGCTTTTGCGACGTTGCTTCATCTTGAGATGCAATTAGCGCAACTAAATTATGCGCTAATTTACTACGCGACCCGCTATTGGCATACATATTTAAATGGGGCTGTGTACTTAGCTCATCTTTTTGCTCTGTACTTAGTGTTTTAGAGCTATTAACACGGCAAATATAGCCAAACTGATTCCAATTCATACTTTATCCTTTTGTTAGATAAAGTAATTTGCCATAAATTAGGCTAAATAGGAACTTAAGTAGCTTGTTTTTAAGCCATTACAGGTCGCATTCTATAGTATTGCATACAACCAAATTGCACAGCATTGGTAAGCAATAGCATAATAAACATAAGTAAGTGCGCCGTGCTTGGAGCAACTGTCGTAAGCTCAACAACTAAGCCGCAAATACCAGCAATAAACTGCAAGCTAAAGTAGCGCGCGCTTAAATTATTCACATTACCCGTACGCAATGTTTTATAAGTTTGCGGCATAACACGTACCGAACTCATCACAAGACCAACATACGTTAAAGCGCTTAATACCGTTGCAGTATCAAGGCTTGAATTTAAAAGCAGTGAAAAAGGCAGTAACGAAAAACCTAGCATAGTAACCAGCTGTACACGTTCTCGTTTAGCTGCGTTGAAACGTGCAAAAAAATATAAAATAAGCCCGCTTAATGCACCGGTTACAATAAATGGTAACGCAATATAATAGCGCTCAAAGAAAATATTGTAGGTTATAAAATAAAGGCTTTGTGCTAATCCAAATGTCATCATTAATAGTGACAAACCAGAGACACTACGATTTTTTCGAATTTTGTTTAGTAATGGTAAAAAACTAAAAACCAAAATAAAAGAAGACAATATAGGCAAATAATGCGCCAAAGCAACCTCGCTCGTTATATAAATGTTAATTAAAAACAGAAATAAAAACATTTAATAAACATCTGTTTTTAAAAGGCTTTTACTATGAGCGCGGCATTGTAGAGCCGCGTAAATTTAACTCAACTAAATAAGACATTCTTATTTTAGGTACTGGCAAGCTAGGTATACAAAAACCGTAGAATTAAGTTCACGGTTTACTTATTTAATAGGAAACCTACTCACAAGCTATCAAATGAAAATGATAGTTGTTATCATGCGCAAGTCATTAACTGCAATATATAAAACTATCTATGAGAAAAACTCTTTTTAAAATTCACAGTTGGATCGCTCTTATAGCTCTCATTCCCTTGATTGTTATTAGTATTACAGGGAGCGTATTAGTTTTTAAAAGTGAAATAGATGGCTTACTTATGCCAAGCAGTCACTATGTTATAAAAGCACTGCCAGAGCGCATGCCAATCGACAAATTAATCGCAAAAACAGAGCTTGCTTACCCTGAGTATGTAGTAGGTAGTTGGGAAATATTTAACGATGATACTGCTGATCGGGTTTACTTAGTTAAACGCGGGACAGAGCAATGGTATAAGTTTCATTTAAACCAGTATACGGGTGACATTTTGTCAGAGCCTGTTGGTACCAGCCATTATTTTACTGATTGGTTTTTAGAACTGCATTACACCTTTTTACTTAACGACTTTAAAAACCTGCCAGGGCAAACAGGCACAGTACTAGGCTTCTTTTTTGCTCTGTTTTTATTGGTATTAGGTATTACAGGACTTATTATTTATCGTAAATTTTGGCAGCGCCTATTTAGTGTGCGCTGGCGTGCAACACTGCAAATTGTACTTAGCGACATTCATAAGATGACGGGGGTGATAGGGTCGCCCATCATTATTATTTTAGCTATTACAGGTGGCTACTTTAACTGGGCGGTGTGGTATCACGAAGTTATTGAACACGCTGAGGAAGAGCACTTTGTACTAACCAAAAACTTGCACAGTAGCGATATTTCGTTTCAACACATACTTGATGACAGTAAAAAGCAAATACCCACTTTTAATGGTACGTTTTTAGTTATGCCACTCGAGCCTGACGAAAATATCACCTTATTCGGCGAAGTCGATACAAATAACCCACTTGCGAGCGAATATGCCAATACGGTTAGCTACGATAAGCAAACAGGCGAACATTTAACTAACTGGGATATTCGCGAAGTTGGCGTTGGCTGGCAAGTAATTGATAGCTTTAGAAAACTTCATTTTGGCTACTTTGCAGGGCTAATAAGTAAAATACTGTGGTGCGTAATTGGTTTGAGCCCAGTGTGGCTAGCAGGTACTGGTTTTTACTTGTGGTTTACCCGCCGTAAACGTAAAAAACAATCACAAAAAAATCGCTCAAGTAAACGCAGTACAGCAAGTGCTTGATTAAAAACCCACCACATTGTAATGTAAAATTTAACAATGGAGTGGGTTTATGATGTTTTATAAAATAGCAGTCTGTATTACTTTTTTATATTTAGTTGGATGTAACACAACCAAGGTTCACCAAGTAGAACAACAAATAGAGCTTGAACAACTATTAAACCATTCTTTGTTTAATAAACTCGACACTCCTTCTGAGTACAGTATTTTCGAGCTGCCAAATGCTGAAAAAGAAAAATTTTTAGCCTATGCCGAAAAACAAAAACAGTCTGAAATCCGTCATGACCGCATTATTTACAACTACCTCGAAAGCAACTTAGCTAACTTTAAATACCACGGCGATACACTTACTTCAGCCCAAGCCTTAAAACTTTCGCAAGGCAACTGCATTAGCTTAGCTGTTTTAACACAAAGCTATGCACAAGCTCTCGGATTAGAAACGAGCTTTCAAGAAGTAACAAGTCAGCCTGTATACGCAAAAGAAAATAATGTTGTTTATGTAGCAAGCCACTTTAGAACAAGAGTATACGCCCCAAAAGTAGATAAAAAGGATGATAATATTGTTGAATTTTTCAGAGCGGGCACCTTAATCGACTACTTTCCTACCCGTCGCAGCTTTTATTCAAGCAGTGCAGATTATAACGATTTAGTTTCTAAGTTTTACAGTAATTTAGCTGCAACAGCGCTAGCAGACAAACAGCTGGATATTGCGTACTCACTTATTCTACAAGCAAACAAATACACTCCCAATGATCCTGAATTATTTAATATAGCGGGCATTTTGCATCGTCGGGCTGGTGATTTACAAAGCGCTAAAAACATCTATCAAACAGCACTTAGTAATAATGAAATAAGCATTAATTTAATCAGAAACTATCAGCTTTTAGCTAAAAAATTAGGCGACAAAGAGCTGGTTAAAAAGCTCACTTCACAATTAGTTAATAAAGAAAAAGACCCATACGAATTACTAGTAATCGCTAAAAACGACTTACAAGCTGGCCACGCTCATCAGGCTAAAGCACACCTTGAGCAAGCTATTACTAAAGCGCCTTACATTGCTGAGTTATACTTGGAACTCGCAAAAGTTCGCTATCAACAAGGTAATATTAAACAAACACAAACCTTACTTGAGAAAGCTATCGAACTAGAACGTGATAACCAAAAAATCGATGTATATCAAGCTAAGTTACTATCCTTGCAGATGGATAAGTAACTTAGACAATTGATATTTATAGCGAATAATAAAAGCTCAGCCACGCTCGCATTTCATCCTCAAAACTGTCGCCTTCTACTCGCGACAATCCCATATTAAATATTAAGTCATTTATACCAGCAGGCCCCATTCCAAAACTAAAATCACCTTGGTGTTTTATCCCGTAACTTTGTGCATATACGGTGCCGTCGAGTTGATGTTGCTTGTAATAAAGCCACGGCATGCCTTCTTTAAAGCTAAAGCCGCCACCGTAACCTTGATAGCGCTTTGCAGCTGCGCTATAAAAAGGCAGCTCAGATGAAAGTACATATTCACTATTTTGCTGCTGATTAATAAGATTTGAGCTAAAGCCACCTAATGCAAGGCTGCTGTCATCACGTTGCTTTTGAGAAAAATTTGCATAAAGAGGAATACCAAACGCTTTACCAAAAATTTTGGCGGCTAAATCGTAACCTTGCCAATTATTATTTTTGGTGCTGCCATCGTACCAACTCGCATAAAGGCTTTGGCCTATTACAAAGTCTTGACGATCATATTGCCAATTTTGGGCAACGCCTAAACGCGTCCAATTTTTATGGCTTTGTTTATAATCAGTGTAATTGTAGGCAAGCTCTGGCGTTAAACTTAGCTGCCCAAATTTAACAGGGTAACTTATTGCAGCAAAACCACCACGGGCATCCATATCTGCATTTAGGCTTTGTTGATACTGCCGCGATGTATTTAAATTATAGTCAAACAGTGCAAGTTTCAGTTTTACATCAAGCGCATTATATTTTGCCTGCACATAACCACCGTGCAGTGCTCCATCGTGTAAATCAGTGCTATATCCTGCTTGCAAGTCGAGCTGTTTTAATAAATCGCTACTTTTAATACTTAAATCTAACAAACTGGTAGAAGCCGAATAATACTGCGTCCCTAGTGCAAAAGTAGCGTGCTGGTCGAGCACGTTGTAATTTGTTTGCTGCGTTGTTTGGTGCGTTGTTTGGTGCGTATATACTTTAGCTTTTGGAAGCGTATGTTCGTTTACAATGAGCAGCGGTGCTTTTTTATTAGCCGAAAATTCAGTAACTACAGTGCTGTTTATAGCTTTTGGCAATGTTTTTACATTTGGCCCATCTGCGGTTATCGAAAAATAGAGTAACGAGCCATCAGCCATTTCAATCGGGTGAGCAACGGCTTCCTGCCCCTGAGTTAACTTGCTGAGTGTTTTACTCTCTATGTTGTAGTTATAAATATCAGTAGCGCTATTTAAGCCTGCAACAAAGTAAAGTGACTCACCATTAAGACTAAAGCTCGGCTGACTTAAATATTGATACCCGTTTGGCATAGGTATTAATTGCTGCTTATTACTACCCACATCTTGTATATACAATTGCCAGTTTTCATTTAATGACGTTGATAAATAAGCTAATTTAGTTTCATCAGGACTGAGTAGTGGGTAATCGTAAGTTGTCTCAAGGCTTTTTGTAAATAATGGTGTGGTGGTTTGCGTATTGAGATCAACCTTTACTAATTCAGAGTAGCCACCTCTTATTTGCTCGCCATACAAGGTTTCACCGTTACTGGTTACGCTAAATCGTCGTATACCAGCAAGTTTGGTAAGTTGTGTAATATTTCCAGTGTCAGTGTTATAGCTAAATATGTCAGACACTTTGTTATAAATACCCGACTCTTCATTGCTGTACGCATTAAAATACAACGTTGTGTTATTTACCCATTGCGGGTTTGCAATACCGGCTCGATTAATTTGATTAAGCACTTGTTTTTGTTCGCGCTCAAACACACTTGGCGCTGTATCGGGGATGTCCTGTGCATCGTTTTTGAGTAGCTCTTTTTGCGCTTTAGTAAACTCCTCTTGCGCCTTTATGTTGTCGTCCGTGCTATAAATTACAAGCTTGGTATTACTCTCTTTATCTCGCTCAACAATCGCAATCTTACTACCATCTTTTGAAAGTGCAGGGTTACTTGCATATAAGTTAAGTTCAAGCCAAAGTTCACTATTAAGTAACGGCTCTCCTTGTTCTATTTGCATTGCTTTATAGGTATATTCAGCTATAAATCGACGATATAGCTTGGCTGCACTTTGCCCAAACACACCGCTAAATGCCTCATCAAAATCACGCGTTTTTACGCCTTGCATTCGCGTCCAAACACTATCGAGTGTTTGCTCTGAATCGTTTTTCTCTAACCAATTTAAAAAGCGACTACCCATTAAATACGCCATTGAGCCGCCCATAAAGCCCTGCTCGCCATTTAATTGCCCATAGGTTGGCAAAGCACCTTGCTGAGCAAATTCTCGCAGTATTGATTCTGAGTAGTTATCAAATAAACGCCCACGGCCCGTCATTTTAGACTCAATCAATGTGGCATAACCTTCGGCTACCCAGCGCGGTGTATCACTGTAAGTTAAGTCGTATAAATCCCATACGCCACGTACTTTTTGCTGCCAGTGATTGCGTGTAGGCTGTGCTAAGTGTACTAAGTGAATATATTCATGCAGTACAAGTAACTGCTGCCAGCCAGCGCTGTTTGATATAACTGTGTCGGATTGTGGTGGGGTTGTAAAAAGTGCCATTACAGGATTATTTGAGGTAGGTAGCGCAAAGCCATTTGCTGCATTTAGGGGATCAAACACCACTACATCAACTGTTTTATCAAGTGCTCGGTTTTGCTGCTCAAGCACTTTGGTGCGTACTATTTCAAGCTCTGCTGCAGTTGAATTAGCAAAATCAGCATGCTCAACACTGTAGTGAATGTTGAAATGTTCGGTATGAATAGTTTGCCAATCGGCTGCAAAGCTCGGTGCTGCTAGTAATAAAGCTGATGCGATAAGTGTTTTTTTCATGAGCGTCCCTAAAAGAATTCCTTAATACCATCTAGGGTATTATTAAATGTCTTTCATGGGCAGTAAGAAAGTGTAATAAAACATGTGAAAATGGGTATTTACACATGTTTTATTAGGGTAATTTACATCCAGCTGCGAGTATCTGACTCAATCTGCTTAATTGTAAAATCAATAATAAAGTCAGCATCTTGCTGCTTTATATAGGGCATAAATGCAAAGCCTGAAGCAAGTTGTATATACAGGCTTTTTAAGCCTGATTTTCTCATTAAGTACGTACTTATACTGCGCGCACTTTGCGCTTTATAAAGCTCAAAAACACGGTAATGAACGCCAATCATACCTTTGCGTACAACCATGTAAAATCGGCCATTATCCTCATGCATGTAATAACCATAACGCTGATACGACAAAGTCACCAAGCCAGAAAACACCACCAAAACACCAAGGCTTATCAGAGTATTAATATCAGCAATAAAACAAAAGCCAAACACGAGTGCACTGGGTAGCAGTGAATAAAAGCCTAAATTTTTATACAAAAGCGCTCGCTCTGCGCGCTTAAAAGCGAGTTTTTTACTATTAAACCACGGGTAAATCCATTGGCATACACTATCAACTTGTTCGCTATTTAATACAGGTAGTACTAACGTTTGTTTATTTTTTTTAGCCGCCACACCGGCTGCTATTCCGCCGCTACTTGCTTGTAAACACTCAACGGTAAATCGCTTTAGTAATCGCCCCATTAGGTTTTGTTTAATAACAATAGATTGCACCTTGTCCATGCTCATTGAAAGCTGATGACGCTCTAACAAGCCAGCAATACGTTTAAACTTTTGACCTTTAAAATAAAGCTCAAAGTTATAAAAGCGAATAAGCGACATAGTCACCGATAGCATTACAGCCACCAAAACTAGCAAAACAATTAAGGTGATCATCGCAAAGGTAGCAGCACTTGCCAGCATACCAAGCTCTTGTTGATAAAAGCCTTCTACTTTCGCAATAATTTGCTTCTCTAAAAAATCAACAATTAGGTTTATAAAAGGGGCCAAAGCAGCCATTGCAAAAATGGCCATATTCGACATCAAACCAAATTTGGCTATTTCTTTATTGCTAATGCTTAGGCTGTTTTCGATAGTGTCTGTTTCGCTTTGTTCAGTATTTGGTGCTTCTTGCTGTTGCTGCGCTTTAAAATCAAATATTTGTTTACGCATTTGCTGTGCATAATCTTTAGTGACACCAGGTAAAACAACTTCTTGCGACACACTGCCTGCGGCATCAAAAATACAATTAACTAAGTTTACGGGGGTAAAATAAAACGGCTCGGCAATATTAACGTTTTGCACGCGGCCAAATTTAAGCGTAAGTCGCTCTTTTTTAAATACACCTTTGTTAAGCAATATTTCGTTGTCGCTACTAATACTAAACTTAAAATTTAAATAATATAAAAATGAGTAAACAAGTAGCAAAATTAGTGCAATACCGCCTGCAACCTGCGCCCAAAACAACTTATTTTCTACTTGAGTAACAAACACGACAAGCATGGGCAGTAAGTTTAAAAGGCCATCTTTTACAAAGCGCACACTAAAGTGCACAACAAAGTATAAAAGTGCCCAGGGCGATACTTTCTGCCAGTAAATAGGGCTGGCTTTATCTTCGATAGTTGTATTACTCATCGACTAAAGCTGCCTGAGTAGTTGCGTCGTCTTGGCGGTAGTTTTGTACAAATTGGCGCATATTTTTACAATCATCATGGGTTAGCCCGCTAATTTGTAAATCGGCACTTACACCGCCAGCGCTAAATAATTTAATGCTTGCAAGGCTAAGTTTTCGCTCTATTGGCCCTTGGTGTATTTCCATATGCTGTACACGCGCTAAAGGTAATACCGTCACTTGTTGCCAAATAACGCCTTTTTTAAAAGCAATGTCATGATCTCGCACTGCAAAACCTCGCAACCTCACACTTATCATGTTGTACGCCATAGATACGGCCACCAAAATTGGCATGCCAATTAGTAAATATGTTTGTGCGTTATTAGCAAAGGCTTCATTAAAATAACAAACAGCAACAAGCGCTCCAATTAGCGGTACATAAAACAGAAGCGAGCTAAGGTGTGTATGTAATAAGGCTTTATCAGCCAATGGCTTAAAGCTAATATCACTATGCTTTGGTAAATCCATTATTTGTTGATTGTTAAACACTATTTGTCCCTATTTCTGCTTTTAATTATGACTAGCTTACCAACTAATGGTAGTTATTAAGGTGTGGCTTTGTTTTGGCTCAAGCGTTACTTCATCTGTCAGTACATTAGCGGCCTCTAGACACAGCATTGTTTTATATTCATCGTCAGCAAAGTTAGATAAGCGTTTTGATTTTTCTATCCATGGGTTCCACAGTACACACGAGTTTGAATTTTCACGGCTCACATTAATAACACCTTCTGGCGTGTTAATGGTTTGCATTGTACTTGCTTGTGTATAAACCATGTCGGTTTCGCGATTAAAGCTTACAACATCATTTTGTACAAATGGCCCTTCACTAAACTCAATATATTGCGCGCCTTGCAAACCATCAACATGGGTATTTATAATATCTGAGGTTGGAAAATAGGTATGCAGCGCTTGAGTAAAGCTAAATGGCACACTTCCTAAGTTAGTGGTCGTTAAGCGAACCTGTAATTTATCGCTTAATATAAACTCAACTTTTAATGCGCACTGATGCGGCCAATACGTTGTATTAACAAGTTTCATGGGGAGCTTTAAACTAACTGCAATTTGCTCATCAGATTCGTGTACTTCATCGGCTTGCCATACGCTTGTGCGCGCAAAACCGTGGGCAGGCCACCCATCATTAGCGTGTGTACCAAACCACGGCCAACAAATAGGAATACCACCTCGAATACTCGCCCCTTCTTGATAGGTTTCCTCTTGTGAAACCCAAATAAGTGGCTTGTTATTTTTAGGGATAAACTCGGTAATTTGCCCACCTTGCAAAAATATTTTTGCGTCGCACTTTTCACTAGCTACTTTAATAAACTCAAGTCCGGATTCGCTTTGCTCAATGCTAACTGATGGCGATAATTTCATACCTTCCCCTATAATACTGATACTAAAGATTTTTAATGTTTACATCTAAACAATAATGCATGCTTAAAGTATACGCTATTGATATTAAATATTGATTGCTGAATTTGTTCATTGCCGATTAATACATATACAGTAAACTCACAAACAATTACTTTGTACTAACAGCTGTAAATGAATAATACTAAAGTCTATACAATAAGACTTGCCAATTATTCACAACATACGTACTGTGCGCAACTTAATGCACACAAGGTGCTAAGAAAATTTACCAATATTTAAACAATATAATTTTACATTAGTTACTGCTCTAACTATTAAAAACCAATAAAAGCGGGCTAAAGTACAATATATTATTTGAATTCAATTTATTTGATGTGTAACATTTCGCGATTACGGCAAACTACCGCCCCATCGACGAGATAAGCAAATGCAAAAATATGACGAGTTATTGGTTTCTTTACGTAAAGTTATCCGCGCGATTGACTTACATTCTAAGCAGCTAAATAAAACTTCGGGTTTAACTGGCCCACAATTGCTTATAATGCAAGAAGTGCAAAAAACCGATGGAATAACGGCGAGCCGTATTGCTCAAAATGTAAATTTAAGCCCAGCAACGGTCACCAATATTCTCGACAGAATAGAAAGCAGAAACTTAGTAACACGCGTACGCAGTCAAATGGATAAACGCAGAGTGAGCTTATACCTCACCGATAAAGGAAAAGAGTTACTTGATAAAGCACCTCAGCCATTGCAAGAACACTTTATTGAAAAGTTTTCTGCACTTGCTGAATGGGAACAGAGCCTTTTACTCTCATCAATGCAGCGTGTAGCCGCAATGATGGATGCAGATAAATTAGATGCATCGCCCCTTCTAGAAGTTGGTGCGCTTACTCAAGCTCCTAAAGAATAAATAATAAAAAAAATACATAGTTTTTGTACTTACCCTAAACGTAAGGCGTTTTTTTACGTCTTGAATTTTTTATTTTTTAATCAAAATCTGAGCGGCAATTATGACTAAACTCTCAAAATTAACACTAGCACTAGTTCTAGGTGGTGTTACAAGTACTTCTTATGCGTCTGATGATCTAGACACGTTACAAAGCCAACTTAAGCAGTTAAAGCAACAAATGCAACTGCTTGAAAATAAGTTAGCTGATGAAAAAACAAAACAGCAAAAAATTAATGAGCAACACAAGCAAGAAGTTGCAAAAATTAGTAAAAAAGCTGATAACAAAGAAGTTGTTGTTGCTGCCGCTGAATCTGAGAAAAAAGACGAAGGCGTTAAAATTGGTGGCGCAGTGCGTTTTAATTACAGCACTAATTCATACGATGAAGACACTCAAGATCGTAGCGGCGACTTAGACTTTGAAGTATTTCGCATTAACTTATCTGGCGAAATAAACGATATTTCTGTTAATGGTGATTTTCGCTTTTACGATTACATGACCATTGTTAAGTATGCATACTTAGGTTACGAATTTACTGATGGCTGGGAAGCACAAGCTGGTATTGCACCTGTCCCTTTTGGTAATGGCCCATACAACTCACACAGCTACTTTTTTAGCACTAACTACTATGTTGGCCTAGAAGACGACTTTGACTTGGGTGTAACAGTAAACCGTAAACTAAAAGATAACTGGAAACTAGACCTAGGCTTTTTCAAAAATGATGAAGTAGGCGGCGTTGATGGCAGCTCTGAAGTTAACGAGCGTTACTCTTTTGATATAGTTGGTAGCCGTGCAACAACCGAAGGCACATACGATGCACCTGGCTCTCGCCTTGGTGAATACAACACATTTGCAGCTCGTACAGTGTACCAAATTGAGCATGGCGAAAACGCTAAAACCGATGTGGGTATATCACTATTAAGCGGTGGCTTACATGATGGTAACGACCGTGCAGGTAACTACGGCGCATGGGCGTTCCACGTAAACAGCCAAATAAATAACTGGAATATTCAATTTCAGCACGGTGAGTACGACTACGATCTAGACGACAACAGCAACCGCTTTGTTGTAGGTGCGTTTGACTACTACGACACCGTATCAAGCGAAGCTACCATGACTAACTTTAACGTAGCTTACGATCTATCGGTTGATTTAGGCCCTATAACAGGCGTACAGTTTTACAACGATTACGGCATCATTTACGACAAATCTGACGACAGTGCAGATACATGGATGAACGTAACAGGTATGAGCGTATCAGCAGGCCCGTTATTTACGTACTTTGACTTTATTCAAGCACGTAACCAGCCATTTATTGGCGGAACAATTATTGGTGATGGCGATACAGAGCGTCGCTTTAACATCAACGTAGGTTACTACTTCTAGATAAGTAAAACCTATTTTATAAATTTAAAAGGGCAAACTTAGTTTGCCCTTTTTTATGTTTTTACACTTCGATTTTATAACTATTTGGCCTACAATCGAAAGTATCAGCCATTACTAAAAAGAACCTAAGTGAATATAAAAGCAGTGCTTATTTGTTATAAAAACTTATGGTTTAAAGCACTTGGCTTAATACTTGTAGCCTTGGGCATTATTGGCATTGTGCTGCCGGTCATGCCTACCACTATATTTTTTATTTTAGCGCTCACCTGCTTTACTCGCTCATCACCCGCGCTTGAACAATGGCTGTTAAACCACCCTCGTTACGGTGTAACTTTGCAGCAATGGCAAGCCCATAAAGTAATGCCTGTAAAAGCCAAATGCTACGCCGCCATTGGCATGTTAATTGGATTTATATTTTTACTGTATTCAGCCGCCCCTATTTGGGTTATTTATCTCGTTGCAGTAATAGAAGTATTGGTAATGATTTACCTTATTTTAAGACCTTCCAGCCCTCCTAAGCATTAAATATTCATTTTTTACCTGCTTACCGCCTTTGTTTTAAAGTTTTTATGTAAAGATAAGTAAGTAAATTTGTAATAGCTAATGCAAATCATTATCATGTTGTAAATTTAATTTATTTACTGTTTTTATGTCGTTTATTAACAAGCGGGCTTTGTATAGCACAAGCCGTGCTCTACATATTTATATTTCTACAGCTTTGTTTTTTTTGCTTATCTTATTTTGCGTTAGCGGCATTGTGCTCAACCATATTGATTGGCTTAAAAACGATAAAAATAATGGCCAAGTAACGGCGGTAATTCCAGCAGAGCTAGTTACCAAAGCGAATGAACAGCTAAATACGCTGCCAACGCTTTACCCTGAAATAGAAGCTTACCTAGCCGAGCAATATGCACTTACAAAAGTAAAAAGCATTGAGTGGGAAAAAGAAGACGCGCTTGTCATGCTCGACTACCCACTTCCTGCTGGGTTTGCCTACGCAGAGCTTGATTTTACAACTGGCGAGCTAAATCTTGATTACCAAACAGGTGGCTTTTTAAGCCTTATTGGCGACTTACATAAAGGCCGCCATAGCGGTGAAGTATGGAGTTGGGTAATTGATATATCTGCCGTGCTAATGATTTTATTTGCCATCACCGGCATGATTATTTTGTTTCAAAATAGAAAAAAACGCTTAGCAGGAATATGGATAACCTTACTAGGAGTGGCAACTCCACTGGTTATTTATTTATGTTGGGTTCCACAAATAAAAGGAGTGTCTTAATGGTTAAATTTAAATTATTTATAAGCGCCGCATTACTGCTCGTAGCTGCGTTTTTTCAAACAACGGCGCATGCAAAAACACCACAGCTAGAGGTTGAATTAACGCTTCCTGACTTAGAAGTACAACCGTATCACCGCCCATACGTTGCAGTTTGGCTTGAAACACCAGAGCGTAAACACGTTACAACGCTTGCGCTATGGGTGCAAAAAGCAGAATGGTTTAAAGACTTACGCCAATGGTGGCGTAAAGCTGGTAAAAGCGATGCCAACTTTGACGGCATTAGCGGCGCAACAAAACGCGCAGGTACTTACACCATAAATTGGCAAGGTAATGATTTAGACGGTAACCCAGTAAAACCAGGTAAATACTTACTAAATATTGAAGTTGTACGCGAAGAAGGCGGCAGAGACTACACCCGCGTTGAGCTCGATTTAACTAAATCAGGCAAACTAACAATTGATGGTAAAAACGAGTTTTCTAAAAGCTTCGTCACTGTAAGCACTAAGTAACTGCTACTTAATCATTTGAATTTAAGGAAATACAATGAAAATTAATTTATTAAAAACGGCATTAATCGGCGCATTGAGCTTATCTGCTTTAGTGTCAACTTCAGCAAGTGCACACGGACGTTGGTTACTACCTTCGCATACATCTTTATCAGGCGATAAAGCGCATTACGTAATGATTGACGCTAGTATCTCTAACGAAATGTTTGCACCAGACAAAGCCTTTAAACCTAAAGAAAAAGGCGCCGAGTACGACGACACATTATTAATGGCACTTGCACCTAATGGTGAGCCAGTAAGCGACACCATTCGTGCTTATTACTTAAAGCGTAAAAGCTCAGCTGCGGTAAGCTTAACAGAGCAAGGCACTTACCACATTGCAATGACCCAAAAGCCAATGTACATGACCTTCTATAAAAACGAAGAAGGTAAGCGCAAGCGCGTATTTGGTAAAAAAACAGAAGCCGAGTTACCTAGCAATGCAAAAGATGTAACCACAACGAAGGTTGTTTCAACAGTAGATACATTTGTAAGCCGAAATGGCACCTCAAAACCTGCACAGTTAGGTTTAGGTTTAGAGCTTAGCGGTCCAACGCATCCAAACGATTTATTTGTAGGTGAACAAGCACGTTTTCAGTTACTACAAGATGGTAAATCTGCTGGTGAAGGCGTTGAAGTAAGTATTTTAAAAGGCGACACACGCTACCGTAACGAGCGTGGCGAAGTAAAAGTAACGACCAATAAAGACGGTATGTTTACAATTACGTGGAAAGAGCCAGGCCTATACCTAATCGAAACCTCTAACAAGGTTACCGTAAATGAAGAAGGCGTAGATGCAGGACGTTATGCATTATTTACAACGCTTGAAGTTGCCCCTGAATAATTTAAATCACTAAATTTAAAAAATTGAAAGGCCAAGCATTTGCTTGGCCTTTTTACGCCTTACTAACTTTTATCTAAAATCTCCTTGAATTCGCAACCATTCGACACAAGATTGCAACTACAACGATCCAAACGCCTATATCACGCGTAGACAGTGACCTTACTTGTTAATAACTTAGAATATCTTAGATAGTTTTTATCTTTGCACTAGGGTAGTCGCTTCTATATGATGCGCTCCTTTTTAAAATCAATAGTCAGCAGCCCTCAAGGGAATCAACATCATGTTAAAGCCATTATCAGCCAAAAAAGTAGCACTTAGCCTGGCCGTTTCTTCTGCACTTAGTGCACCCTATTATTCTGTATTTGCTGCAGAACAAGATGTTCAAGCCGAAAAAAGCATTGAAGTGATTTCAGTAACAGGTACTCGCAGAAGCTTACGCAGTATTGCCGAAAGCTCAGTACCTGTAGATATTATTACCAGCGGTGATATGCAAAGTACGGGTCAGCTAGAAATAAGCCAAATACTAGCAAACCAAGTACCTAGCTTTAACTACCCAAGTGCCACTATGGGTGATGGTACTGACCATGCAAAACCAGCTGTTTTGCGTGGATTAGCACCCGATCACACATTAGTGCTTATAAACGGTAAGCGCCGCCATGCCGGTGCGCTATTAAACTTAGCAGGTGTTGTTGGTCGAGGCTCTACCGCTGTTGATTTGAACATGATCCCAACCTCTGCAATTAAGCGTGTTGAAGTACTACGTGATGGCGCAGCCGCACAGTACGGTTCTGATGCAATTGCTGGGGTAATTAACATTGTACTTAAAGATGCCTCAGAAGGCGGCAGCGTAAGCGTAACGTACGGTAAATACGATACTCAAATGGCTGGTGTATCTCAGCTAGAAAGCACCTACGCAGACGCAAACGGCGACTTAGCCTTTAATACCGGTAGCGACCGCGAAGTAAACGACGGTGCAACACGCACTATTAGCGCAAACTCTGGTTTTGCGTTATCTGATAACGGCTTTGTAAACGTATCAATTGAGTACCGTGATAACGACTCAACTCAGCGCTCAGGTTTTGACCCTCGCGAACAATACAGTCGCCTTGATGATGGCAGCTTAGACCCACGTGAATTTACTATCGATCGTTACAATCACCGTTTTGGTAAAGCCGACCTTGAAGATTACGCATTGTTTTACAACATGGGTTACGATTTAGATAACGGCTTAAACCTTTATTCATTTGGTAGCTACTCAAAGCGTGAAGGTAATTCAGGTGGTTTTTACCGCCGTGCAAAAGACAGCCGTAACGTTTTAGAAGTTTACCAAGATGGCTTTTTGCCGCAAATTGAAACAGACGTACAAGACTACTCATTTGCACTGGGCTTAAAAGGCGAAACTAACGACTGGACATGGGATGTAAGTACCAACTACGGCCGCAACGACTTTGGTTTCGGTGTTGTAAATAGTATTAACACATCACTAGGTGCCGACAGCCCAACCGAATTTGACAACGGCGCACTGGTTTACGATCAGTTTTTAGTAAACGCAACGGCCAACACCACACTCGATTTAGGCTTACCTGATGACGTATTTTTTACCGTAGGTACTGAATACCGCCACGAAAGCTACAAAATTGAAGAAGGCGAAGAAGCGTCTTACATCACCGCACTTGATAGCGATGGTAACCCAATTGCAGCCGGTGGCGCGCAAGTACTTGCTGGTTTTGGACCAGAAAGTGCGACTGACGAAAGCCGTCATAACATCGCTTTATTTGTTGAGTTTGATACCTACTTAACAGAAAAATGGAACGTAGTTTTAGCGGGTCGTTATGAAGATTACAGCGACTTTGGCGACACATTTACTTCTAAGCTTGCTTCGCGTTACAGCATTACTGAAAACCTATCGCTGCGCGGTGCAATTAGCACCGGTTTCCGTGCGCCATCTTTAGCGCAAAGCTCGTACCGCCAAATATCAACCGTACTTGAGAACAACCAACCATTTGAAGTTGGTCTATTCCCAACCGATTCTGCAGCAGCGCAAGCGTTAGGTGCACAGCCGTTAGATGCTGAAGAGTCAGTAAACGTTACTGCGGGCTTTATGTACACTCAAGGCAGCTTTAGCTTAACTGTTGATGCGTACCGTATTGATATTGATGACCGTATTGTATTGTCTGAAAACTTAGAAGGCGATGCAGTTGTTGAAATACTACAAAATGCTGGTGAGCTAAATACCGAAAGCGTACGTTACTTTACCAACGCGATTGACTCACGCACGCAAGGTGTAGATATAGTTGCCACTTATAACCTAGATTTAGACAACTTAGGTGATTTACGCCTAAACGTAGCCGCTAACTTTAACGATACCGAAGTAACACACGTAAACGACAACCCAAGCGAGCTAAACTCACTAGGCGACGACTACGTAGTGTTTGCCCGTCGTGAAGTAGGCCGCTTTGAAGAAGGCACGCCAGATAGCAAATGGAACCTATCTGCAGTGTGGAACTTTAACGAATGGCAAACAACCCTTCGTGCCACACGTTATGGTGAAGTCGCTGATATATCAACCACAGCTGACCGCGATGAATACCTAGACCCTAAATGGATCACCGACCTAGAAGTGGCATACCGTCCAGACGAATATTGGAAATTTGCCGTTGGTGCAAACAACTTGTTCGATCAGTACCCACAAGCAACCGTGGATAACATTGGTTACTCTGACTTTGGCCAAATATTCCCGTACACACCGTATGCGCCTTACGGATTAGACGGACGTTTCTTATACGGTAATATTACTTACAGCTTTTAATTTAAATTTAAATTTAATGAGTTAAATTAAAATCCGATATGGCATGCCATATCGGATTTTTTATATTTAAAAAATAGTAATAAAAATAACCATCATAGCTATAATCAAATAAATTCAGCAATAACACCTTCAACATAAATTGCTAACTTTTTATTATTATTAAATTTTTTTTATATGATAAATTGATTATTAGGTTAAGTTAGTTGCTAGTAAGTCATCAAAAAACAACTTAAAACGCCTATAATTAAACTAAGTACGCATAAATACCGTCTTTCTTTGGAGTGAAGTATGAGCTATAAAAACTGGTCAATATCAAAACAAATTGGTGCCCTAGCATTCACTTTAACGTTATGTATTTTTAGTTTAGTGGGACTATCTACCTATTTAATCTCGGCTAATACACTTTCTGAAAAAAGTGAAACTGCGATTAAGTCTGAAATAACCGCTATTTCAGATCTTTTAGAACTCCAATACGACAGCCTACTTGCAATAGCAAAACGCAATGCGACCGTATTTAAAGGTATGTACCCTGGTGAATTTAAAAAAAGCGATCAAAAAGTAATGGTCGTAGATACTATGGTTCCTATTCTTTTACATGATGGTGAACAGGTTAATAACAATATCGATATTGTTGAAAATTACGCTAAATTAACCGGAGGTAACGCCACGGTATTTATGCGAGATGGGGATGATTTTTTTCGTATTACTACCTCTTTAAAAAAGAGTGATGGGCAACGGGCTATTGGCACATACCTAGGAAAAAAACACCCAGGCTATCAGCCTCTTATGAACGGTCAAAGCTATGAAGGTTACGCTAAATTATTCGGCAACGAGTATATGACTGTTTATCAACCAATTAAAAATAAACAAAACCAAGTAATTGGTATTTTATACATAGGTTTTAATATAAACGATGCACTGGCATCGCTGAGAGAGTCTGTTAATAAAATAGTAATTGAAGAAAGCGGTAACTTATTTGTTTTCAGAAATACAAATGATGTAGTTATAGCGGGTAAAGAGGCCGCAGTTGACTCAAAAGTGAACTCCAAAGCACTTGATGGGCTTAATCTAGAGGCAATTAAAAAGGGTCTGTCATTAAAATACAATAGTGAAAATAACACCCCGATGTTTGCTTACAGTAAAACGGTACCTGGGTGGGATTGGACCTTACTTGGTCGTGTAAAAGAAAGCGAACTCACTGAAGAAAGCATAAAACTAATGGTAGTTAACAGCATAACGTCTGTTGGGGGGATCCTTGCTATCTCAATTTTACTTTTTTGGGTGCTAGTAAAAACACTTAAACCATTAAGACAGTTAACACGTAGCGTTGATGCATTAGGTAAAGGTGATTTGTCACAACATTTTTTAAATACCAACACAAATAGTGAAAATGAAATAGACCAAATTACCGCGAGTGTAAGCAGCATGTCGGTTGAACTCAAAAAACTAATACTCGCCTTACAAAACTCTGTAGTTGAGCTGGAAAAGCAAGCGGGCATCTCCAAAAAAATTGCACTCACTAACGGCAAAGAAGCACATGCAATGATGGGGCAAACAGATCTAATAGCCACCGCCATCGAAGAAATGTCAGTATCCATTAAAGATGTAGCCAATAACGCAAATGAAGGCGCTCAACGAACCCAACAAGTTGATGCAGAAGCTCAATTAGGTCGAACACAATTAACCCAAGTTGTTAATGATTTAATGCAACTAAGCCAACAGTTAAATGATAGCCATAACTCTGTAGAAAAAGTAAACACCGCGAGTAACGAAATAAGTAAAGTAACCGAAGTAATTAATGGGATTGCTGAGCAAACAAACTTACTAGCACTTAATGCAGCAATAGAAGCGGCAAGAGCTGGCGAACAAGGTAGAGGGTTTGCAGTTGTAGCCGATGAAGTTAGAACATTAGCGCAGCGCACTCAAAAATCAATTTTAGAAATTAGCCAAACAATTGAACAGCTACAAATACAAGTTACCGCCGCAACTAAACAAATGGAACAAAGCCGTCAGTTGGGTATTAAATCAGCTGAAGAGGGCGAAAAAACAGGAGACCAACTTAACTTAATCACTCAAAGTATTGGTGATCTAACTCGCTCATCAAATAATATAGCTGAGGCAACAGATCAACAAAGCACCGTTGCAGCAGAAATCACTCAAAACCTACACTCTATAAGCCAACTCGCTAAAGAGGGTGAGTCTCGCACGCAAAGTACTGTAAGTTCGGCAAGTGAACTAATGACATTAGCTGAAAAAATTAAGCAACAAATAAGCTACTTCAGAGCACATTAATACCACAGTTAAAGTTTCTAAATTAAACAAAGGATGCATCGCGCATCCTTTTTTATTAATAGTTAGTTATTTTAACCACTTATTAGTATTTCAACTTTCATAAAAAAACACCACCCTATATAAAACAATAACTTACATTTCGGCCTCATTTTTGCTCTATATTGTTTATATAAATACAAACAATAAATACCAAAGGACTAAGCATGAGCTCATCAGCACAATTAAGTATTGCAAAACCACTTTCACTTATTGGCGGCATTTTATTATTAAGTGGCTGTGTATTTCATATATCGCCAAGCGTTGCCTCAGTAAAACAAACTAAACAGCTATCACTGCCAAGTAATAATTTAGAATACTTAAATGTGTTAAGCGGCGCAGGTAGCCTTGAAATAAAAGGCTCGGAGACTGCCACCAGCATCAGTGTTGATGCCACTATTTACACAGCCGACATTGAAGACGAATACGAGCTAACGCTCGAGCAAGACGGTAAACAGGCAAAGCTTGTTGCCCAAAATAAAAGTCGTAATGGTATTAGCTTTTACAGTGGCCAATCTCCAAGTATTAATTTAGTGGTTACTGTGCCAAGTAATCTAAATTTAGATATTGATGATGGCTCTGGCGACATTTTAATAAGTGCTATGCAAAGCAATATTGATGTAAAAGACGGCTCAGGAGATTTAACGATAAGCGGTGCTAAAAACCTAACTGTTGACGATGGCTCAGGTGAAGTAAACCTTGAAAACATCGCAGGTAATTTAGAATTAACCGATGGATCTGGCAGTATTCACATTAACAACGTAAGCGGCAATGCAACTATTGACGATGGTTCTGGCGAAATGCACGTGAGCAACATAACCGGTTCGCTAAACGTTGAAGATGGATCGGGTGATATAGTAATAAGCCATATTAGCGGTGCTGTTAATGTAGATGATAACTCTGGCGACCTGCTTATTGAGCATATTGGTTCAAGCGTAACAATTGAAGATGGTTCGGGTGATATTCGCGTTAATCATGCAAAGGGGCTGACTATCACTGAGTCGGGCTCGGGCGATGTAAGTATCGATAATATTAGCGGCTCAGTAAAAGTAGCTGACTAACTTTATTTAAGCGTTATTCAACTGCCATTTAATATACTTTATGCCCTATCAATCTGGGCATAAGGCACTTCCCTCAAAGTATAAATTATTTAAAAGCAGCACTGTTTCACATTAACTATTTCCTAAAATAATGAAAATTTACTTATTTGATTTATTTTTTTGCTTTATAGCTAATTTAGGTACATATTAGTATTCGACTTTATTAAAAGGATATTAATACTATGAAATGGAAACTCTTAATTCTAATCACGACTCTATTCACGCTTGTTGCATGTGGCTCTGGTGGTTCAGACTCCAAAACAGTAACTAAACCGCTCAGCACTAACACAAAGCCTGTTGCGGTTATTACCACCGAGCAATCGGGGTTTAAAGTAAATACCACCCTCGTTTTTAGCGCAGCACAAAGTAGCGACCCCGATGGCGATGCACTCACCTATCAATGGCAATTAACCAGCAAAAACGAACAAGTAGAAATACCGATTACGGTTAATAATGAAAGTACCGTTGAGTTTTCAGTATCTGAAGCACAAGAGTACCAATTAGTATTAACCGTGAGTGACGGCAAGCTTTCAAGCACACCGGCACAAAAACAATTCACCGTTACTGCAAATACCCAACTAATTGCTAACGCAGGTAGCACACAAACCGTTAAACAAGGTGATGTTGTGCTTTTAAATGGCGCGCAAAGTAGCACAACCAGCGGCGCCATTAATCAATACAAATGGCAATTTATTACCAAGCCCGTAGCAAGTAATGCAACGCTTGAAAATGCGACTCAAGTTAAAAGCCAGTTTGTTGCAGACGAAATAGGCGAGTTTAAAATTGAGCTTACCGTTACTAATTCACAAGGTGATACGGCAAGCACTGTCGTACTCATAAAAAGTGAATCGCTTAATTCTAACTCATCACCACAAGCGGTTATAAACGTAGAAAATAAAACAATTGCCCCAAATGAAGTTGTTACACTTTATGGTAACCAAAGTACTGATCCCGATAAAAACGATACGCTTAGTTATGCGTGGGCAATTACATCAAAACCCCAGGGCAGCACACCAGCTCTTTCAAACATGCAAAATCATACCGCTGGGTTTTCAGCGTCAACAGCTGGAGATTACTCGCTTTCACTCACTGTTACCGATCAGCAAAGCGAAAGTGATACCGCATCCGTTACTTTAACTGTTACCACAAGTAATAAGGCCCCAGTTGCAACACTTGAATCCGAACGTGATATTACGTTAAACGAATCAACCACTTTGCAGTGCCAACAATGCAGCGACCCAGACGGAGATGCGCTGAGCTATAACTGGCAGTTGCAAGCCAAGCCTGTAAATAGCGCATCACAGCTCACTAACAACACATCAGCAACGCCCTCTATTGTTGCCGATAAAGAAGGCGACTACGTTGTAGTGCTTACAGTGTCTGATGGGCAATTAAGCTCAAACCAAGCAACCTCAGTACTGCATGCCAGTAGTAATAAAAAGCCTATTACTTTGGTAACTTATGAAACCTCCATAACGGTTGATGAACAGGTTTTACTTGATGCCTCAACTAGTTACGATCCAGAGGGCCAGCCACTAAGCTACCAATGGGAAATCATTTCGTCGCAAAGCCAAGCAACGCTTAGCAGTAATACAATATCAAAACCAACGTTTAGCGCATCAGTAGAGGGGCAAGTTGTTATTTCGTTACGCACTAACGATGGCGTGCAGTTCTCTGACACAAAAACCCTAACAATTGATGTAATACAAAATGCACTGCCAGTAATTAGCTTCACGGGGGAGCAATCACGCTACGATGTAGTGGGCAATACGGTTAAATTTGATGTAAGCCAAAGTTACGACCCAGAGGGAACCACTCTCGATTACGCTTGGACACTATCAGCCCCTTCAGGCTCGAGCACCAGCTTAAGCAATACAAACCAAAGTATTACCGAATTTATCGCAGATATGACAGGTAGTTACACGCTAACCGTTGTAGCAACTGATGCTGATGGCTTTTCAAAAAGTGTGCAATTTTCAATTACAGTAACCAGCTCTGCACAACTTACCGGTCGTATTAAAGGGCAACTCACTAATGTGCAAAAAGCCGCTATAAGCAATGCACAGCTAACAATTAATGGACAGCAGTACAGCACCAACACAAATGGCTTTTTTGATGAAGAGGTTAATTTAGCGCAAGGTGAAAAAATAACGATAACAACAGCAGATCAAAGGCTTGCAGCTGGGGAATATAACTCTGTAGCTATTACGCAAAGCAATTTTACTGTGGATATAGGCCAAAATAGCATGCCCGTTTTACAGGCTGTTGAGGTTTCGGTATTTGTGTGTGCTGAGTTTTCAGGCCCCGACACCGTTAATTTACGTTTTAACATGGTAGATACACTTTTAGCGTCAGATAGCTTTCAATTTAGCTTTGATCAAACAAAACCACTTACTTTACAAAAAAGCGGAAGTACTTACCTCGATAGCGAATTAGATATCGACCTACCTGCATCAGCCGAATTTGAAGTAACAGTAATTGAAACAAACGTTGAAAATACAATCAGCTCAAACATTACTATTTACCATTCTGATTCAGGCCAACCAAGCTCAGCAATTATAAGTATTTGTAATATTTAGCCCCCAAATAAGCCCTTCAACATAAAGTGCTATTTTTAGCCCAGTAGTTATAACCATTAGTGTTATAACTACTGATAAATAAGCAACTTTGAGCCATATAATCCATTGTATTTTATAAGCAGCTAAGCCATTCTAAAAGCCTTGATGTTATTAGGATAAACGCGTGTTAGAAATTGCTTTAATTTACTTAGCAGCAGCCATAGTCGCTGTGCCTATTGCTAAACGAGTCGGACTTGGCTCAGTATTAGGTTATTTAATTGCCGGAATACTCATTGGCCCTTATGCGCTGGGTGTTGTGGGCGATCAAACCGATGTAATGCACTTCGCTGAATTTGGCGTAGTAATGATGCTGTTTTTAGTGGGCCTTGAGCTACAACCTTCGCGTTTATGGACATTACGCCACTCTATTTTAGGGCTTGGCGGCTTACAGGTTGTGCTATCGGCAGCGGCTATATTTGCATTTTGTTATTGGTTTTTTTCCATGCATTGGCAAACCGCACTCGCCATTGGTTTAATGCTCGCACTCTCCTCTACGGCTATTGTGCTGCAAAGCCTTGAAGAAAAAGGCTGGCTAAAGCAAGAAGCCGGACAAAACGCTTTTTCGGTATTGCTGTTTCAAGACATCGCAATTATTCCTATTTTAGCCTTATTGCCACTGCTTGCATTTGCCCCGCAAACTAGCACAAAAGAAATCAGCGATTCAATTATTGCAAGCTGGCCTGTATGGCAACAAGTATGCGTATCGGTTGCGGTTATTGCCGCTATTATTGCCGGCGGTAAATATGTATCGGCGCCGTTATTTAGATACATTGCCCAAACACACATGCGTGAAATATTTACTATTTTTGCACTCTTTTTAGTGGTCGCTATTGCACTGGTTATGCAAAGTATTGGTTTATCGCCTGCTTTGGGGACTTTTTTAGCCGGCGTTGTACTTGCCGAGAGCGAATTTAGACACGAATTAGAAGCCGATATAGAACCCTTTAAAGGCTTACTTTTAGGATTGTTTTTTATAACGGTTGGCGCATCAATTAACTTTGAGCTGCTATTTAACGAGTTTAGTACCGTTATAGGCTTAGTGGTTTTACTTATTGTAGTTAAAGCCTGCATTTTATTTGCCCTTGCCGTTACCTTTAAAATTAACAGCAAACAGCAGTTATTATTTGCCTTAGCGCTTGCCCAAGGGGGTGAGTTTGCCTTTGTATTGTTAAGCGTAACCACTACGCTCAGTATTTTAACGCCCGAGCAAACCAGCCTTGTTACCTTAGTTGTGGCGGTATCAATGCTAATAGCGCCGTTATTACTTATGGTTTATGAGCAAATACAAAAACGCAGCAACAGTGCTTTACCTGAGTTTGATAAGCCAGAGCAAATTAGCACCGCTAAGCACGTAATTATTGCGGGCTACGGACGTTTTGGTCAAATTATGGGGCGTTTACTGCACGCGCAAGGCTACGAAATTACTGTACTTGATCACAGCCCTAGCCAAATAGAATTACTACGCCGTTTTGGTAACACCGTATTTTATGGCGATGCCGCACGCCAAGAACTCCTTGAAGCCGCAGGCGCACACACCGCGCAAATGCTGGTAATTGCAATTGATAACCCCGATAAAACTATTGAGATAATTAAGCTCGCGCATAAAAACTACCCGCAGTTAAAAATAGTTGCTCGCGCAATCGACCGCCGCCATGCGTATCAGTTACTTAATTTAAAAGTAGATGCGTTTAACCGCGAAACAGTCGACTCTGCTATTAACCTTGCTGTAGAAGCACTCGAGTTACTAGGTAACACTAAACAAGATGCAGAACGTGCTGGCAAGCTATTTAGAGACCACGACCGTGCTGCAGTACTGCAACTTGCTGCATTATGGGGAGACGATGCCAGCTACGGCGTAGCCGTGCGCCAACGCATGGAAGATTTAAAACAAGTGCTGCAACAAGATAAACAAGCACAAAGCGATTTAAATACCTGCGACAGCGGCGATTGCGAAAACGGCTTAACAGAAGTAACGAGTAAACCTAAAAAGCCTGATGATGCTCACCTTGAGTAGTATTAGTTAATTATACTTGTGCTGTTAACTGGTGATGGTAGTTCCTCAATAAGATTGAAAATAGTTGATTAAAATTTAGTGACATAGGAACATAACCAACTATTTTTAATTTTAAAGCTCTTAATATAATTCTAAGCTCCGTTTTTCGTATCTAAAGTTGCTGGTTTTAAAGCTACGGCTTTTTGAGCAAACACAGGAAAAGTAGCACCTAAATATAACGCGGCTAACCATGTAGTTACATTACCGGAACTAGAAGCAAAAGCTGTAATAACCAATGCGCAGATAGGTAGCAATATTAACTTTAAAAAATAAAAGAGCTTACACAACTCAGTTCTTTTTGTTTTTTCAATATTTTGACGTTGTATTAGGTCAACGATAAATGGAAAAAAACCACCAAATAGTCCAGCTAAGTTAACAAAAGTTGTTTGCGCTATATTAACGCCGAATATAGCAATCTCAGTAGACACGATTGAGAAAAACCCCCATTACTTTTTCAGATATACCCGCCGTTTTATTATATTTTTTGCGAGTACTGTATAGTCGGTGACCAGCTTTATCAGTTCGGTACAATTGAACAACATCATTCGAATGCTTCTCAATTATTGAAATGATTTGGGTTTCAGGTAAACCTGTTTCTTTGGAAATCCCATGTATAGTTCTGTATCTGTAGTTTTTATTCTCAAGAGAATTGAGAATTCTCACGTATAGAGAGCTAGATTGGTTTTTTGCTTTCTTTTGGGCTACTTTCACTATTCGTTCTCCTAGGCTTATAGCAGCTTTATCAGAGGGCTTTTCCTTACTTTCACAAGCGTCCCTAAAGTGTAAACTTCTATTAATATCAAAGAATGTAAATTATTGCCAACTATAATGTCATGCGAAAGGTGGGTAACTTTGGAAGTAAGAGGATGTTTGCCTGATAGGGTTACCTGGGTGGGAATGGCTTAAATTAATCTATTTTTGAATATTGGCTTGTAGCTCATAGCCGCCTGTTATTTTAGCTATGAACTACAACATTTAAAAACCTAGTGATGATGCCCGCCTTGAATAGCCTCGCCCTGCTGGTTATAAAAACCTGTTGCGCTGTGCTCTATAAAACCAAGGTTTATCATTTTAGCTAAAAACGGGTCGCCTTCGTTATCGCCAATGTCGGCGTAATCGGTGGTTTGAAAACGGTCCCACTGTGCAAATTGAGCAGTAATTAATGGCACATTAGTGCTTACATTGTTAAGGCTAAGTAAGGTAGTTGTTTGGCTTTTTTTATTACTAATACTAAATGTTTTAACTAATTTTGAATGCGTAAAAAAGGCGAGGTTAAAGTCGTTGCCATTTTCGCTCAGTGTATAGTTTTTTACTTCATCGCAGCCTTTGCCTTGTGTGCTTACTAGGGTCATTTTTTCGACTAAGTGGTTATCCACCAGCTGACTTTTAGCACTCCAATTTTGTACGCCGCGTACCTCAGATGGTTGGTATTCAATGCCGCGTTGCTGGGCATTAAAGTAACGTATTGGTCGTATTTGGTTATTGGCTAAGTGCTGCCAAAGCTCGGTTATTACTTCACTTTGATGCGCTACTTGCTGGTTGTTTCGCCAAAGGGTAAGTGACTCGCTACTTTGCTGCGCCTTATGGCTGTTGGTAATTTTATAATCGGCTTTTAAATGCTTGGCATCAATATCACATTGCGAGGCAAAGCTACTTGTACTTACAAGCGTGGCAATTATTAATAACGCTTTTTTCATTTAGCTATCTCTTATTTATATTTCAAGTTTATGGCAATAACATAACGATTATAAATGTCAGTTTAATGACAAAAACCCCGCACAGTATGCGGGGTTTTTTATTTAGATATATTTAACTAAATTTATAACTAGGCGGTATTTATTGCGCTAGTTTTTCGTCTGCTGCTTTTACAAAGTCAGCGGCAAAGTCCATTACATGGAACAAAAAGCTTTGCTCGTTTGTGCCTGTTACCAAGTGTGCACCTGGTCCCATTGCATAAACGCCTACGTCTTCACCGGCATGTGTTTCAGAGCCCATTGGTACAAGTGCTTCTTGATGAAAACCAGGTGTTGTTGTATCAACATCTGTTAAATCAACACGCCCTGTAACCGGTGCAAAGGCATAACCTGCATCGGCATCGGTCTCGCTACCTAAGTTTCTAAAGCCACCACCATTGGTGTAACCAACCGTTGTATAAGGCATATCGTCGGCAGCTAAGCTTGGCTCAGTAGCGCCTACTGCAACCACTTTACCTAAAATTGGGTTACCGCGTTTAGGGTAACCTGCAATGGTAAATACATGGCTGTGATCGGCAGTTACAACTATTAATGTTTCTTCTGGGTTAGTGTTTTCCATAGCCACTTTAACGGCTTTGGCAAGTTCAATAGTGTCGTTTAACGCGTTATAAGCGTTACCCGCATGATGCGCGTGGTCAATTCGACCCGACTCAACCGTTAAGAAAAAACCTTGCTCGTTGTTATCAAGTACGTTTATTGCTTTTTCGGTCATTTGTGAAAGCGAAGGTTCGCCTGCAACATCGTTTGCGCGGTCAGCTTCGTATTGCATGTGGGACTCGTTAAATAAGCCAAACACTTTAGTGGCGTCGTCACTTATTGCATCAAAACCGGCTTGATCCATTACGTACGTGCCATTTGGATATTGCGTTTTCCACTCTGCGGTTAAGTCGCGGTTATCTGTACGATCCCCTTCAACAGCACTTACTGCATCGGCTGAATTAAACGCGGCATCTTTTGGTAAAAAGTGACGACGACCGCCGCCCATTACTACGTCAATACCGTCTACATCAACACCACTAAAGCGTGCTTCTAGGTTGGCTTCAAAGTTAACCAGTTGCGATGCAATGTCTTCACACGTTGCGGCACTTTCTGGCATATCGGAGATATCTTCCCAGTTACGCTCTGCCGATTTAGCATACGTTGCAGCTGGTGTTGCGTGAGTAATACGCGCTGTAGAAATAATCCCTGTTGCTTTGCCTGCAATTTCAGCAAGCTCTAACGAGGTAACAAGTTCGTGCCCTTTGCCTGATGCACAATTACCACGTTCAACCGCTTCATCAATACCAATAACGCCCGCATCGGTTTTAACGCCCGATGCCATTGCGGTCATAGTGCCTGCCGAATCTGGCGTTTGCGCATCTACGTTGTATGTTTTTACAAAGCCTGAAAAAGGCATAGTTTCAAAGCTTAACTGGTGATCTTCACCCATTTCGCCCTCTAACTGACCCGCTAAAATACGTGCTGCGGTTATGGTAGAAATACCCATACCATCGCCCACAAATAAAATAACGTTTTTAGCTTTGCCTGATTCAGTAACAATGTTGTTACTGGCTGCTTGTGCTGCACCTAATTTTGTTTGTGCTTCACTAAACCACGTATTGCTAGTGAGCGAGGCTAACTGCTCGGTAGTTAACGACGTTGCAGGTACATTACACACTAAATTAGTTGAGTTAACTTCGTCGCTATCTAGCACGTCGTTATTATTGGTATCTGCGCCTACTTGCGTCTCTACACCACCATTAATACACTGCTCAGAGCCTACTGCAATAGCGTTATCTACTGCGATAATATTGTTTTCATTTTTGTTATCGTCACTCGAGCAACCTGCTAGCGCGACCATTACTGCCAAAGAAAGTACCGTTAATTTGTTCATGTTAGCCGCCATTATTGCTGAGTTAGTTCAAGAGCTTGATTAATTAAATGAAATACAACGTTTTGTTCAATTACGCCCTGTGCTAGCTGAGCACCAGGACCTTTAGCATGTAAAGATATGTCTTCACCTGCGTGTGTTTCTGAGCCCATTGGTACGGTTGCTTCTTGGTGAAAACCTGGGGTTGTTGTATCAACGCCATTTAGCTCAACACGCCCTGCAACAGCAGCACTTGTGTAGCTTGCATCAGCATCAGTCTCGTCGCCTAAGTTTCTAAAGCCTAAACCATTTGCGTAACCGACTGTGGTGTACGGCATATCGTCGGCGGCTAAGCTTGGTGTTGTTTCGCCTACTGCAACTACTTGACCTAAAATTGGATTACCACGCTTAGGGTAGCCTGCAATAGTAAATACATGGCTGTGATCGGCGGTTACTAAAATAAGGGTTTCTTCTGGGTTGGTGTTATCTACCGCTGCTTGCACGGCTTTAGCAAACTCAATGGTGTCGTTCAGCGCGTTGTATGCATTACCCGCGTGGTGCGCGTGGTCAATTCGACCCGACTCAACCGTTAAGAAAAATCCATTATCGTTTTTACCAAGCACTTCAATTGCTTTAGTGGTCATATCGGTAAGTGAAGGCTCGCCCGCTACATCGTTTGCGCGGTCAGCTTCGTACTGCATGTGGGATTCGTTAAATAAACCAAATACTTTAGTGGCGTCGTCTGCTATTGCATCAAAGCCCGTTTGATCCATCACGTACGTAGCATCAGGGTATTGTGTTTGCCACTCAGTCACTAGGTTGCGCTCGTCTGTACGGTCGCCTTCTATAGCGCTTACTGCATCTGTTGAGTTAGCTGTTTCGTCTTTTGGTAAAAAGTGACGACGACCGCCCCCCATTACAAAATCAAGGCCGTCTACGTCGGTCCCTACAAATCGTGCTTCTAGGTTTTTTTCAAAGTTAACCAGTTGCGATGCAATGTCTTCACAGCCACCCGTTACGGCATCTTCTGGCATATCTGATACGTCTTCCCAGTTACGGTCAGCCGATTTAGCATACGTGGCAGCAGGAGTTGCATGCGTAATACGTGCTGTAGAAATAATACCGGTAGATAGCCCTTTAATTTCAGCCAATTCAGTCGCGGTAATTAGCTCGTTACCTGCCACTGTTGAACACACGCCGCGTTCAATGTCTTCATCTACACCAATAACGCCCACATCGGTTTTTACACCCGAAATAATAGCCGTCATCGTGCCTGCTGAATCGGGAGTTTGCGCATCTACGTTATACGTTTTAACTTGTGCAGAGTATGGGAACTCTTCAAAGCTTAAATAACCTTCTTCGCCAGATTGGTTATTACGCTGCCCTTGCAAAATACGCGCGGCGGTAAGAGTAGATATACCCATGCCATCGCCCACAAATAAAATAACGTTTTTAGCTTTAGTGGCTTGTGTAGCCTGCGCTTGTGCTGTTTTTGTTGTTAGTTTAGTTTGCGCAGCGCTATACCAGCTGCTGTCTTTTTGGCTTTGCGGTAGTACATCAGCATGGCTAACTGCGCTAAACGCAAATGTTAGCGCGATTGCCGCAGCGACTTTTTTAATTTTCATCCGTAATTCCCATTGTTTAGTGGTTATTTTTTGAAATGTGTAAACACAAAAAAGATCAACCGCTGCACTATAGAAAACAGATGTGACTGATAAAGGTAATTTTGATGAAAGTAAGATGACTAAACTATTACAAAAATAAGTCACAAAAAAAGCGCAACGCGTTAAACGTTGCGCTTTTAAGGGAAATTATTGAGGGAATTATTTAAATATTAAAAACGTGCTTTAAACGATACCCCAAAGTAGCGCTCTGCATCGCGCGGTATTTGGTAACGGAAGTTATCGCCACTGTAGGTAGTTACGTAGCTTTCGTCGGTTAAGTTTTTAGCAATAAGCGATACTCTAAACGCGTCATCTTTAAACGATAAACCCACACTTGCGTTTAATATACCGTAATCTGGTAATAAAGCAGCTGGATTAAATTCGCCTACGTTGTCTGGTAGGTCTGAGTATTGCCCATCGGTGTAAATGTATGAGCTGTTTATGTGTACGTTAAAACCATGGTCGGTTTCAATAAAGTAATCAGCCGTTAGTGAGTATTTAAGATCTGGCGAAAATGGGACATCTAAACCTGAGCGGTCAGTACACGAGCCAGCGGCTACCTCTGCCGGACAATTAAACTCGTCAATTTCAGCTTTAATATAAGCAACACCACCGGTAAGCGTTAGCGACTCTGTTGCAGCCCACATAAAGTCAACTTCAACACCTTGTGTACTTACGTCGCCCGCATTGGTTAAGCGGGTAATACAGGTGCCGTCTGAACAGTCAAAATTGTTAGCTTGAAAGCCTTCAATCTCGGTTCTGAAAAGAGCCATGTTAAATACAAATTCGCGGCTTGCGTATTTGTAGCCTATTTCATAAGCGTCTGACTCTTCAGGTGCTATTTCGCGGCTGTCGTTATCTGGATTAAAGTTATAATAAATATTAAAACCAGGGCCTTTGTAACCTTGCGAGTAAGTGCCGTATACCATTTGGCCATCGCCTAAATCGTATTGCATACCTAAACGACCCGATACGTTGGTTTCTTCGGCTTTGCCTTCATCATCTGTATTAAGTGTTGCTGGGCGCACGCCTACACCGGTGCGGCCATATACATCGTTACTTACACGGCGATGCGTGTAAGACACTTCATCGTCGGTGTAACGAATACCAAATAAAACGCGTAAATCTTCAGATAAATCGTAGGTACCATCGGCAAAGGCTGCCCAGTTATTAAATTCTGTGCTCATAAAAGCAGTGGCCGATACAATATCGTTTGCGTTACAGCTAACGCCTAGGCTTTGTGTGTAACCTTCTAAGTCAGCAAGTGCTGTATCAAGCTCAGCGCCCGATAAGTTATTTTGCGCGTAAAAAGCCATTGCGCTATCAAGCTGGCCACCATTATTTTGACAACTTGCATCGCGGGTAAAGTTACGTTGTGAATCCATGTTCCAATAAAATAAGCCGGCAACATAATTAAATGGCCCAGCTAGGTTTGATGTAACTCTAAACTCTTGTGAAAACTGATCCCATTGCTGTGCACCAATATCATGTAACTGAAACGGCGCGCCAAATACCGGCTCGCTGCTGTCGCCAGCAATTGAGGTAAAGTCGCCTTCGCGGTATTCTGTGTTATCCCATGAACGCTGCGCAGTAATTGAAGTATACGTATAGTCGCCAATTGTTTTATCAACTTGCACCGAAAATGCGCTATGTTCGTCAATTGTGCGCGACTCGTAATCGTGATCAACGCTGCGTTGGTCTAAATCAATATCGGCTACGCCATCAACAATACCGTTACTATTTGGTACTGATTTTGAATCTGGATTACGGCCACTTGGTAGTGCTTCTAAGTCGGCACAACAGTCATCATCTGCGTTGTAAAACTCAGCTATAAACTTTACGCTTAAGTCGTCCTCTGGCTCGTATTTAAATACAGCACGTGCACCTTCACGGTCGTAACCATTTACTTTTTCGTTGTTGTAAACGTTATCAATGTAACCGTCAAACTTGCCTTTAAATACCGTTAGGCTTGCCGCTAAATCGTCGGTTAAACCGCCGCTTATAACGCCTTTAAAACGGTATTCGTTATCTTGATAAAACGAAGTTTCTACGCTGCCGGTTGTGTCGTACGACGGATCTTTAGTGGTAATATTTACCACACCTGCTGAGGCGTTTTTGCCAAATAACGTACCTTGTGGCCCGCGTAATACTTCAATGCGGTCTACGTCGTATAAATCAGCAAATGCTTGACCCGAGCGGCCAAGTACCACACCATCAACAACAGTTGCCACACTTGGCTCGGCAGCAATACTAAATGAAATAGTACCAATACCGCGCACTGTTAGCGCTGAGTTGCGTGTTGTGGTGCCTTTTCTAAAGCTAACCGAAGGAACAAGTGACTGTAAGCCTTCCATGTTATTAGCAAAAGCTGAATTAATTTGATCGCTATTAAGTACCGATACCGCAACAGGTACTTCGTTTAAGCTTTGCGTTCTTTTTTGTGAAGTAACGACTATTTTTTCAAATGTATCGTTTTTAGCTGTTTCTGTTTTTTGTTGTTCTTGTTCTTGTTCGGTTTGCTCTTGCTGCGCATGTACCTGCGTGCTTAATGCTAAACCGGTTGTCATTGCTAACGTGACTGCCAAGCTTAAGACGGACTTTTTAGCTCTCATGTCATTCTCCATATTGTGCGTGTGTGCTGTGTGGTACCGCGCTAGCAATTGTGTGGGTTGCTAAAAAGCGGTGTCAGTGTGTGATACTTTCCTTAAAGCTCTTACATCTTATATCTTATATAAGAGCTTTAAATTTAAACAAACTATCTTACTAATGCAATCATTATGTGAATAAAATGTAATTTTAAATTAAGTAATGAGGAATCAGCCGCATGTTATACGGCCTTTGGAATCCCAATATGCGCTAAGCTATTTTCGTAACGAACCTGCCAACGACGTACACTCCACCAGCTAAGCACTAAAACAGTAGACCAAACAGCAACTAAACTTGGTACAAAGAACACACTGGTTCCACCAACCAATCCGAGCGGCGAAAACAATATATACAAGCTAACAATCAAGCCTACTAATACAATTGCGCAAGGTAATGCGTATTTCCAAGGATTAAGGTCTACCTCGGCTTTGCGTGTAAATTGCCATGGTGTTTTAAGGGGTTTGTAGTAACCAATACCCAACATTATTGCCAATTCAATTAAGAATAAAATGGCGTAAATATGAATAAAGTTAATGTCTACATCCCATACAAATTTAAGCAAGGTGTAGGCAATAATATGGAATATAATCGCGACTTTAGCGCCCAGCGCAGGCACTTTTCGAGTAAACAAACCAACCAATACAATTGTGATGACCGGAATGTTGTAAAAGCCTGTAAACACACGAATAATGTGCCATAAACCTTCAGGTGCAAACATCAATAATGGCGCAGTTATAAACGACAATATGGCAATAACAATACTGGTAATTTTGGCTACTTTTATAAGTTGGCTGTCTGTTACCTTATTTTTTTTCATTGGCTTATAAACATCTAAGCAAAATAAGGTCGCCGCGCTGTTGAGCAATGAATTAAATGAGCTAAATACAGCACCTAGCAATACGGCCAAAAAGAAGCCAGATAAATACTGTGGAAGCACTTCTTTTACCAAATGTGGGTAAGCTAAATCGATAGTTGGCAGGCTTTCGTGTTTATAAAGATGGTAAGCAATAACGCCAGGGATCATCATCATAAACGGTACTAGCACTTTAAAGTACCCTGAAAACAACACCCCTTTTTGACCTTCAACTAAGTTTTTAGCGCCCAATGTGCGCTGGATCACATACTGATTAGTGCCCCAATAAAACAAATTAGCTAAGATCATCCCTGTAAAAATAGTGCCAAATGGCACGGGATCATCGCTACTACCAATAGCATTGAGCTTTTCTGTGTCGGTGTTTACTAGGGTGCTTAACCCTTCTGAAAAACTACCATCACCCAATGCAATTAAGCCCAGTGTTGGCACTAAAATACCAATGATAAGTAACCCAACACCATTAATGGTATCTGAGACCGCAACCGCCTTTAAACCACCAAATACAGCATAAATAGCCCCAACTGAGCCCACTGTAATAATGGTCACAATTAGGCTTGCTTGGTAGCTCATATTTAATAAGGTGGGTACATCAAAAAGTCTAAGTACGGCAATTGATCCTGAGTACAAAACAGAAGGGATCGTTATAAAACAATACCCTACCATAAATAAGATCACCGTCATGCGTCGTACGGTATCGTCAAAACGATCCCGTAAAAATTCAGGTAAGGTAGAAAACGCGCCCGCTAGATAACGAGGCAAAAAGATCAACGCCATAATAATGGTTGATACTCCTGCGGTTACTTCCCACGCCATTGAGCTTAGGTTGTAACCATAGGCTGAGCCATTAAGGCCAATTAGTTGCTCGGCCGATAAGTTAGTGAGGATCATTGACCCTGCTATAAATGTACCTGTTAACCCACGACCCGCTAAAAAGTAGCCATCTTGGGTGTTAACTTCCCCTTTGGTTTTTTGGTACGAGATATATCCCACCAGCGCCATAAACGCCAAGCACGATAGCAGTGTCATGGTAATGTTCATACCTTCCATCTTGCGCCCCTTTTAGCTTACTTTACTCGGTAAAAAGTAAGCTAATATCTTTATTATTGTGTGTTGTATGTGTGTTGTGTGTGTTTTTTATTAAGCCGAGTTTTATTTAGGCCATGCTGTTAATTGGCTCATGTCTTGCTCTGTGTGTTGAACCTCTGGGCCAAGCATTAGGCTGTCGCCTTCGCGTACAAATACTGCCATTTCTTCAAGTGCGAGTGTGTGCTCGTAGTACTTACTCCCTTCGTAAACTTGTTTATCGGGGAAGCGAATCCAATTACCTTGCGGTAAGTAAAACTTAACTTTACCGTTTGGTACTACACACGGCACAACCAGTAATTTTTCACCGCACATAAATTGCTGATCAAAACTATGCGCCAGTACATCATCAGGAAATGCCAATGCCATGGCACGCTGAACCGGCAAGCCTGTTTGCTGCGCTTGCTCTGCACATGTTTGTAAGTACGGAATTAACTGGTAGCGTAATTTAAGTGCTGCAAATACCGCATCACTTGCTTGCTCGGTGTAAGACCACGGTTCGCGAGGACCAATACCGTGTAAGCGCATATGTGCGCTAAATACTGAAGCTTGTGCCCAGCGCACGTAAAGTTCTGCGTCGCGGGTGTCTTTGTAAAAACCACCAATGTCGGTTGCAAAAAATGGCCCACCCGACATACCCCACGCTAAACTGCCACGAATGCTTGCCGCTAAACCCTGCCAATCGGCTTGCGGGTCGCCGCCCCACTGTGCAGGAAAACATTGGCTGCCCGTCCATGCTGAACGGCTGAACAAAAATGGCCCAGTTTTACAGTATTTTTCGGCGGCCTCAAAAACGCAGCGGTTGTACAACATGCTGTAAACGTTGTGCAGCCTAATACCGCTGTCACCACTGTGAGATATCATATTGTCGTCTTCTAGCTGCTCGCCAAAATCCGCTTTTATCATATCTACGCCAAGCTCAAACAAAGGCTTATGCGATTCGAGCCAATATTCGTAAGCATCAGGGTGCGTAAAATCTAAAATACCCGACTCAGGCAGTGGCGTAAGTACTTCGCCAAACGGGCTTAAATCCCACTCGTATTGATACGCTTTACCTGTGCGTTTGTCTTTTATTAGCCAACCGTTTTCGGCCGCTTTAGCAAATAATGGGTTGTTTACCGAGATCATGGGGTATTCCCACACACAAATTTTAAAATCCATCGCTTTTAGTTCATCAAGCACAGGTTTTGGGTCTGCGTAGCGTGTTGGGTCCCATTCAAATGCAAAGCGGGTGTCGGTGTCTTGCCATGCACGGCCATCAAGGGTAATTACATCGCATGGCATGTTTTTCGCGCGTACTTCGCGGGCTACACTAAGTAATTCGTCAGCATCTTTGTAATACGCTTTTGATAAAATAACACCAAAACTCCACTGCGGTGGTACCGGTGCAAAACCTGTTAGCTCGCAGTAACGGTTGATGCTTTGGGCAGGTGTTTGTTCTTGATATAAAAATACATCTAGCGCCTCATCTTCAACTAAACATACATATGCGCGTTGCGACCATAATGCATAACCTACACCATGGGTAACAGGCGCGGCTGTATGTACAAACAAATTCCAGCCTTCTGGGCTCCAAGCATACGGGGTATTTTTATAAGACTTTTCGGCGTTAACACCTAGCGCATCGTGGTTGTATGAACGAATAAGTTGGCCGCGTTTATCAAGCTTGCCCCATTTTTCGCCAAGACCATACACGGCTTCGTCGTAGTTAAGCTCTAGGCTTAAAATCCAGCCGTTATCGGTTTTAGCCAGTGGCGGTAAACGGTGCTGGCGTACAAAGTGACCATCAGTTGCTGATTGCTGTACTAGCTCATCGTTTTTATAAAGTTTGAAATGAAAAGGGTCGCTGTAAAATTCTAGCCGGTATTCGCCACCACTTACGCTGTAATCATTATTGTTTTTGCTAAGTGTTAGGGGGTATTCTGATGGGGTTGTGGTTAATATTTTAAATTGCTCGTCATGCGTGGTGCCTGCATTTAAACGTAAGCCAAACTGGCTAATCGTTACGCTAATATCACCAAACTGAGTGGGCAAAACCAGCACATTACCTTGTAACTTTGGCTGTGCGGTTAAGCGTGCTGGCTCTATTGCGTTCCAGTCTGGCTCACGTAATTCAAATGCATTCATGGGAGTTCCTTAACCAATTATTAGTCTTGTATAAGACACAAGTTAAATAATTGTAATCCCCATGTCAACGTAAATAAACTCAAGATGAATTATTTACGTCGCGATTTTTAAAATATCCCCAGCGCCGATGTTGCCACCAGCGATAAACCACTTAGGCCAAGCAATGCAATTGCTATAATACGTACCCATTTAGCGTCAACGTAGGGCGTTAATTTACGAGCAAAATGCGTAACTAGCAACACTAAAGGAATAGCCGCTGCAATTAAAAACATAATGTCGAGCCCAGGCAAAGTACCAAATAAAGCGATACCTACACGTACTAGTCCACCAATAGTAAATACCGCTAATAACGTACTGCGAATAGCTTCAATAGACCAACTTTGCTTATAACACTGAAACACAAGCGGCGGCCCTGAGGTTGAAAACAACCCACCAAGTAACCCACTTACTCCACCGGCTATTAAAAATGAACGAGGACGACTTTGTTTATTTGCACGCTCGCGGCCAATCAGCATTAAAGCGCAGCAAAGCAAAATGCTTACACCTAAAGCAAAATTTAAATAGTGTGTTAAATGCGACGACATATACTCAAGTAGCACAAAACCTAACAGCATTAGTGGAATACCGGTATACAACATAAGTTTTAGCTCGGGTACTTTTACCGAACTGCGGTTTTTAACGACCACGGTTGTTGAATTAACTAACCCCAGCAAACTCACCAAAAATGTAGTTGCCGTAAGTGGCAATACATCAAGCAACGTAAAGCTTGCAACCACCAGTAACCCAAAGCCAAACCCGCTAAGAGTTTGCATTACAGTGGCAAGGCTTAGGCACAGCGCCATAAGCAAAATGAGTTCAAAAGAAATACTGAGCACTTTTAATTTCCTAAGGGTGAGCTATTGTAGTGTAACGATTTGTTTTTAGGCATAATGTATATTTTGCGCCTATTCAACATTACAGCAGTAGTTCACGTTTAATTGAGCTAGCGCAAATATGCGTAAAAGGTTTCACCTATGCTATAACTACAGGTGGATTAAATTTAATGGTAAATAATAATGAGTAACTCTATGTTTGATCACAAATTAAGTGGCCCAAGCTTGGCTTTTCAACCACTTTACTTACAAGTGGCTGATTATATTAAACAGCTCATTGTTGAAAGACGTTGGGTACCTGGCGAAGCATTACCAAGCGAATTTCGCCTTGCTGAAGAATTTAACGTAAGCCAAGGTACAGTTCGTAAAGCACTAAACTTATTAACCGACAATAAAATAGTAACTCGTCGCCAAGGCGTTGGTACGTTTGTATCAGAGCATACTGCGCAAGATGCCTTATTTAGGTTTTTTCCGTTACAAGCAGACGGTAAAGGTGCCGATTTGCCAAAGGCTGAACTGCTATCGGTTGAGCTTTGTGCAGCGCCAGTTGAAGTAATAGAAGCGTTACAACTCAATAAAAAAGACAAAGTTACCAAGCTTGTTCGTAGGCGTATTCTTGATAACGAATTTTGCATGAGCGAAACTATATACCTACCACAAAGCTACTTTCCTGATATACATCAAAGTAGTGATATTCCGCATACATTGTACCATTACTATCAAACCAAATTTAACCAAACTGTACACAAAACCCAAGACAGTATTAAAGCCGTACTTGCTACAATGGATGATGCCAAAATGCTTGCTATAAAAGCTGGCGATCCACTGCTGTTGGTATCACGCATTACCGAATCAATCGAAGGTAAACGTATTGAATATCGCCAAAGCAAATGCCGTAGCGATCATTACCACTATCAAATTGAACTTGATTAACTAAAAGCGTGTTTAGTGCTAAAAACCCACTTTAGCGCATAATAATTAAATATTTTTTAAAGGCAGCAAACGCTGCCTTTTTGCTGCCTGTAGGTTTTTTAACTGAACCATTTACTGCTTTGCTGTTAACACAGTATTGACACTGTTTGATTCGTATAATAACTTATGTCTTATACAAGACCTAAGTCATTATGTATTTTTAACAGGAATTCCCAATGAGTTCATTAAATAATATCCCTCCAGTAGGGTTCGGTTTATGGAAAGTCGCGCAAGAAGATTGTGCACAAACGGTATACCAAGCCATTAAGGCGGGTTACCGCCATCTTGATTGCGCATCAGACTACGGTAACGAAGAGCAAGTAGGCGATGGCATCGCCCAAGCAATAAACGATGGCTTATGTACCCGTGAAGAATTATGGGTAACATCAAAACTGTGGAATACCTTTCATGCACCAGAGCATGTTGGCCTCGCGATTGATAAAACACTGAGTGATTTAAAGCTAGATTACCTAGACTTATACCTAATTCATTTTCCGATTGCGCAAACATTTGTGCCAATAGAAACCCGCTATCCACCAGAGTGGTTTGTTGACCCTACGGCGCAAAACCCACAAATGGAGCTTTCAAAAGTACCATTGTATTTAACGTGGCAAGCAATGGAAGAACAAGTACACAACAACAAAGCAAAACGCATTGGGGTATGTAATTACTCAAGCGCACTGCTTCACGATTTAATGACCTACGCAAATATCAAACCCGCTATGTTGCAAATTGAGTCGCACCCTTATTTAACGCAAGAGCGATTAGTAAGACTCGCAAAGCAGTACGATATTCCGGTTACTGCGTTTTCACCACTGGGTGCGCTTTCATACCTTGAGCTAGAAATGGCTGATAAAGCTGAATCAGTTCTTGAGCAAAGTGTTGTTAAAGCGGCTGCACGCAATCATGGCAAAACGCCAGCACAAGTAGTTCTTCGCTGGGGCGTGCAACGCGGCACTGCCATTATTCCAAAAACCTCAAAACTTGAACGCATGAAAGAAAATCTCGCACTGTTTGATTTTGAATTAACAGAGCAAGAAATGGCGCAGATTTCTGCGCTTAACAGTAATCGCCGGTTTAACGACCCTGGGCACTTTTGTGAAGCTGCCTTTAACCGTTTTCACCCAATTTACGATTAGGATAATAAAATGTCAGCTACCGAAATTAACTACGCCTCAGTGCCAACTCAATTAACGTTTGATGACTCGGTTTTTCCGTGCATTGTGGTTAATAACAATAACGCCAGCACCGTTGAAGAAGCGGTAGCTTTCATTCGCGCAAATAAAAGTGAATTGGCTAAAAAACTTCGCAGCTCAGGTGCTGTGTTGTTTCGCGGCTTTCCTATAAATAGTGCCGAAACCTTTGATACTTTTTCAGCCGGGTTTGACTACACAAACTTTACCTATAAAGAGTCACTGTCTAACGCGGTACGAATTAATTTTACCGAACGTGTATTTACAGCTAACGAAGCGCCAAAAGATGTAGAAATATACTTGCATCACGAAATGGCGCAAACGCCTATTTCGCCAAGTAAGTTGTTCTTTTTTTGTAAATCGGCCGCTGAAGAAGGCGGTGCTACACCTCTTTGCCGATCAGATAAATTATTTAGTGCGTTAAAAGAATACGACAGCAAGCTTGCCCATGACTTTGAACACAAAGGCCTAAAATATACCACCTATATGCCAGCCGCTGACGACGCAACATCAGGCCAAGGCCGAAGCTGGAAAAGTACGCTAAGTGTAGAAACCAAAGACGAAGCACATAATAAATTAACCGAACTTGGTTACGAGTGGGAATGGCTTGAAGACGGCTCGCTAAAAGCCGTTACACCGGTACTGCCTGCTGTAGTAACTCTTGAAAATAACGTACAGGTTTTTTATAACCAACTGATTGCCGCTTACATGGGCTGGAAAGGTGTACGCGAAAATCCATCAATCGCCATTACTTTTGGCGATGGTAGTGCAATACCTAAAGCAGGACTTGATAAAATTGTTGAGCTTTCTAAAGTATTTACCTTTGATCTTGCATGGCAAGACGGTGACGTTGCTTTAGTTGATAACGAAATGGCTATGCATGGTCGTCGCCCTTTTACAGGTGAACGTAAACGCCAAGTGTTAGTAGCACTTACCGCAGCTAAAGCGTAATGCAGCGCTTAAGTGGTAAATTAAGCAGTAAAATATCACCTTTATGGCAAGGCGCCAGCATTGCTGCAATGACTGGCCTTGCCGCTTTATTCTTGAGTGAGCATTACGGCGCGCCAGCCATGCTGTTTGCTTTGTTACTGGGTATGGCAGTCTCATTTTTGTATCAAAGCGATAGCCCTTGCGCCAAAGGTATCGACTTTACTGGTACCACGGTTTTGCGCGTCGGTATAGTACTGCTAGGCACACGCATAGCACTGGGAGATTTAGTAACACTGGGTTGGCAAACAGCACTTATGTTAGCGGGCGCCATATTTACCACTATTATTTTAGGTGTAGTGCTAGCGCGCGTATTTGGCTTACAAAAACGCTTTGGTGCACTAACAGGTGGCTCGGTTGCTATTTGTGGAGCGTCTGCTGCGCTGGCTATCTCGTCTATTATGCCAAACAGCGAACATAAAGAACGCGATACCCTATTAACCGTTATTGGCGTAACAGCTATGTCGACTCTCGCTATGATCCTCTACCCTATTGTGGTTAATTATCTTGAGTTTGACGCCCATAATGCAGGCGTATTTTTAGGTGGCACAATACATGATGTAGCCCAGGTAGTGGGTGCAGGTTATTCGGTATCACCCGAGACAGGCGATATAGCAACCCTAACTAAGCTCGTTCGTGTTGCTATGCTACTACCCGTTGTGCTTATTATGATGGTTGTTATTAATCACTCAAATAAAGAAAAACACGGAGAGCTACCTAAAGTACCTGGTTTTTTAATTGGCTTTGTAATACTTATGGTAATAAATAGCTGCTTTTCACCCCCTACAATAGTACTTGAAACCGCTAACGAACTTTCGCAGTTCTTTTTAATTGCGGCTATTTCAGCCATAGGTATGAAAACTAATTTAGGAAAACTAACCGAAGTAGGTATGAAACCCATTATTTTAATTGTGGCTGAAACACTTTGGATTGCGTTATTAATACTTGGATTTGTAATTTGGAGCTAAAGAATTACATTATTTAGGGTATATCTAAAAAAATTTAGTAGGTAATTAGGTCATGTTTTAACCAATTAAAAGCTGTGTTTTGCCTACTTTAAAACTACGCACAAAAACAGGCTTAACGTATTGATTAAACAAAGCTTACCTTTATTTTAAAAGTATAAAATATCATCTTAATCATAACTAATTAGTTAAAAAAACAACAAACAAATAAAGTACTTACTCTAAAATAAATTTACAATAGGGCTTGGTATATACTTTAATTTACTGTTATCCTGCCTCGCATCGGGTTGACAGAAAACCCTATTTATTTGTAAGTACCACGTTGTTTTAGTAATAATCCTTCGCGTTATCCTCAGTTAAATGTATGTTTTCTTCCTGTTAAATTGCCTAATTTAAGGCACACTTTTATTAATCCTTAGGATACTATTATGTCTACAACTACAACTGGTACAGTTAAATTTTTCAACGAAGCAAAAGGTTTTGGTTTCATCGAGCAAGAATCTGGTCCTGATGTTTTCGCACATTTCAGCGCAATCTCTGGCGACGGTTTCAAAACTTTAGCTGAAGGCCAACGTGTACAGTTTACTGTTACTCAAGGTCAAAAAGGCCCACAAGCTGAAAACATCGTTAGCATCTAATTGCTTTCGTTAAATGGGTTAGCAATAACCCATTTTGAATACTAGTTTGAAAGAAGTTTTGTTTTATTTGTTAGTACCGAGTTGTTTTAGTAATAATCCTACGCGATATCCTCAAGTTAACTATTTTTTCCGGCTCAATCGCCTCTTTTCAGGCACACTTATATTAATTTTTTAGGATACATATTATGTCTAATACAACTACTGGTTCAGTAAAATGGTTTAACGAAGCAAAAGGTTTTGGTTTTATCGAGCAAGAATCTGGCGCAGACGTTTTTGCACATTTCAGCGCGATCTCTGGCGACGGTTTTAAAACTTTAGCTGAAGGCCAACGTGTACAGTTTACTGTTACTCAAGGTCAAAAAGGCCCACAAGCCGAGAACATTGTTAGCATCTAATTGCTACACAATTTAATGGGTTAGCGATAGCCCATTTTGAATACTAGTTTGAAAGAAGTTTTGTTTTATTTGTTAGTACCGAGTTGTTTTAGTAATAATCCCACGCGATATCCTCAAGTTAACTATTTTTTCCGGCTCAATCGCCTCTTTTCAGGCACACTTATATTAATTTTTTAGGATACATATTATGTCTAATACAACTACTGGTTCAGTAAAATGGTTTAACGAAGCAAAAGGTTTTGGTTTCATCGAGCAAGAATCTGGCGCAGACGTTTTTGCACATTTTAGCGCAATCTCTGGCGACGGTTTCAAAACTTTAGCTGAAGGCCAACGTGTACAGTTTACTGTTACACAAGGTCAAAAAGGCCCACAAGCCGAGAACATTGTTAGCATCTAACTGCTACACAATTTAATGGGTTAGCAATAGCCCATTAATATACTTATCTATATAATTTTTAGTCAAATATCGTCAAAATCCCCTTCTATACATATTTTCCAAGCGCCATCTCATTTGTATCCGCAACTCATTAATTAGTGCATTTTTAAACACATTTACTACTATCTCTCTTGAGCGAAAGCGTTGTATTGCCTACAATAGCGCATACTTCATTCAATATAGAATATGACCATGAACGACACTACCGCAAAACCTGCTTTACCAGATCGCCTTTCTATTAATCCACGTAGCCCACATCATGTGGAAGAAGTTTTTGAACACGATATTGGTATCACGTTCAACGGCAAAGAGCGTTTTGATGTTGAAGAATACTGCATCAGCGAAGGTTGGATAAAGTTTGCATCTCCAAAAGGCCTTGATCGTCGCGGACAACCACTTTTACTTACAAGAAAAGGCACTGTTGAAGCCTTTTATAAGTAAGCTAATACTACTTACTAAAAAAGCGACACCATATTGGGTAGTCGCTTTTTTTGTGCCTTTTTAATAGGTTGAGCTTTTTTCATGCCCAACCTGATGAAGTTTCATTATGATTTTTTAAAAAATATGTTTGAATAGCGCCATATTATTTAGACATATAGAAGTCCATAAGTGAAAAAGGTAACAATTTTAGATGGCGGCATGGGACGTGAACTTAAGCGCATTGGCGCACCGTTCTCACAGCCACTTTGGAGTGCACAAGCACTTATAGAAGCCCCACACTTTGTAGCACGAGCCCATCAAGGCTTTATAGATGCAGGCGCTGAAATAATTACGGTTAATAGTTATGCCTGTGTGCCCTTTCATTTAGGTGAAGAACGCTACGAAAACCAAGGTGCATTACTCGCAGAGCAAGCGGCGCTTATTGCTAAAGAAGTAGCTCAAAACGCTAAACAAAGTGTATCAGTAGCAGGTTCATTACCACCAGCATTTGGCTCTTACCACCCTGAACTATTTGAAAGCGAGCGCGCATTTACTATTTTAGATACGTTATATAAAGCGCAAGACGAGTATGTAGATTTATGGATTGGCGAAACCATATCGAGCATTGAAGAAGCACGCGTTATGGCAAGCGTACTTAAAGGCTCAAACAAGCCATGTTATTACGCATTTACCTTAAATGATGTGGTAAGCGAGCAAGCTAAACTTCGCTCTGATGAGCTGGTAAGTGACGCAGTAACGGCTTTGCTTCAACAAAATGTTGCTGGTATTTTCTTTAACTGTTCAATACCTGAAGTTATAGAGCAAGCCTTTAGCGATACCAACGCAGTATTAGCCAAGCAAAATAAAAGTATTGTTTTAGGGGCGTTTGCTAATGGCTTTACACCTATAGCACGCGATTACAAAGCCAACGAAGGCTCACAAGCGTATCGCGATATTTCACCTTCAGAATACTTAGACTTTGCTAAAAAGTGGCACAGCCAGGGCGCAAGCATTATCGGCGGCTGCTGTGGTATTGGCCCAGAGTTTATTGAAGTGCTGGCAAACTGGAAACAAGATCTCGAAAGCGCTTAAGCTTTTAGGACTTTTTAAATATTAGGGCTTATTTGTTGTTACCCAATCAAGCCCTTGAATTGCTGTAGTAGGAAAAGCGGTTGCATGGCTCGCCCCTTCAATAACAACGCTTTTTAATTCAATATTGTCACTGCTAAGTTCATTAATTTTTTGCGTTAATTGCTTTGCCCCTTCCACCATATTTTGCCCTTCACCAAAGCTTGGCGTTTCCTTTGCTCCCACAGATATATAAACCTTTGTAGGCAATTTAGGTTTATGTGCTTGTAGCGCTAAAATTACATTGTTATTAAACCAAACTGATGGGCTGCCAATAATATAATTGTTAAATAAGTCGGGCATCGTAAATAAAATAGTGGCGCCAAATAACCCACCTAAAGAGTTACCTATATAGGTTTTATGTGTGCTACTTGCTCGGTAGTTACTTTGTATAAATGGCAGTACCGTATTTTTTAAAAACAGCGCATGGTTTTGAGCGTTACCGGTTTGTTTTTTCCAGCTTTTAGCCTTATTTGGTGTGTAGTCTCTAATACGGCTATTAGACCCTTTAGAGCCTTTTTCATAGCTAATGGCCACAATAATAGCCTCCTGCATTTTACCGCTATTCATAGGAAACCGTGTAGCACCTGCCACAATAGGAAACGTATACGGCGCATCGGTTAAATAAATAACTGGATATATTTTTTCAGGGTGCTTTTTATATGACTTAGGAAGCTGAATAAAAACAGGGTATACCCGATTGGTCACGGGCTCAGTGAGCTCAATAACGCTGCTTCTAGGGATTTGGTACGGGGTATTTGCGCTTAATTTAAAACACATTAAAGCGCAAAGTAACAGCAGGGATTTTAAAGCAGTATTCATTAAATTAATTAACCTAAGCCAAGCGTAATAAACCAATATTAGATGATTACTTTAACTCACTTTTAGCTTTAGGCTATTAAAAATTTAAACTCCGAGCTTTGAAAGGCAGTGCTACACGTTAGTTGTTTGTAGCACTAACACCGCTAAGCTACCTGATCAGATTCATCGCCTGAACACGGGCAATTATCATCATTTTGTTTAAGGCATTGTTGGTAATTAAACCAATGAGCCACAGCAATAAACGCTGAGCCTATTAAGGTTAGCGCTTTTTCGGCTATTTCATGCCCTAGTAATACCGCACATATCATAAAAGACAGTCCAATAACGCCGCAGGCCATATAACGTTTACGCTTATGCTTTTTACAGCCTAAGCTCAATGCTAATAAACTGGTGGGTAATACCGCTGCAAGAATCCATAAATGAAATTGTTCACTATCTATTTGCAGTACAGCAAAGCTTGGCAATAGCGCTAAAATAACCGGGGTTGCAAAACAATGTACTGTACACATTAACGATAACCCAATCGCCATACGATCCATAACACTTTGACTCGACTTCATTATTTCCTCTACTAAATTAGTGCCTCTACTCAAAAGCGTTACCTTTAAGGAGACATTTTAGTAACAACAGTTAATTACTATTGATACATTATAACATTTCTCGCATAATTGATATAATATAACATCTAACAAGGTAGTCAAATGAAACCTAGATCACAATTAGCTGTTCTCATCGCAGCTTTATTACCAGCAAGTGTGCTGGCATCCACAATTGAAGGCGTTGTTTTAAACAATCAAGGTAAAATAGTTACCAATGCAACCATAGAAGTTGAAGGCTCAGACCTTAAAGTCACCACCGACGAAAACGGTAAATTTGTTATAGCAGAGCTAAACAATGGCTTAAAAGAACTTCACGTTGTAGCCCCTGGCTATGCGCATCTTCATCGCGATATAACAATAACGAATGATGAAAACCAATCGGTTACGTTTAATTTAAAGCGCTCGCCTATTGAAGTTATTGATATTGAAGCAACCCCTATTCATATGTCGGCAATGGAATCTGCCTCACCTGTTAGCGTTTTATCTGGCGAACAACTAAGACGACAACAAGCTACAACACTTGGCGACAGCCTTGAAAAACTCCCAGGCGTTAATACTAACTTTCACGGTAAAGTAGCCAGTACACCAATTATTCGTGGTTTAAGCGGCCCGCGTGTACTCATTACTCAAAATGGCCTTGATGTAAGCGATGTGTCGCGCGTTGGCCCTGATCACTCTGTTGCATCAGAAGCCTCTACCGCACAACAAATTGAAGTATTACGCGGCCCAGCAACACTGTTTTATGGTAGCGGAGCGATTGGTGGTGTGGTTAATGTAGTAGATAGCCGTGTACCAACCGATAGCACAACACGCGGCGAGTGGAACGTAGAACATAACTCGGTAGATAACCAAAAAGTAGCCTCGTTTAATGCCACCACAGGCACAGACTCGGTGGCTTTTTACGCCGATGCATTTTGGCGTGAGGCCGATGACTACGAGGTGCCTGTAGCTGCCGATATAGATAGCGATGGTGAAAGCCATAGTGGCGATTACACTGTTGAAAACAGTAATGAAGAGTCTGACGGTTTTACTGTTGGCGCTAGCTATTTAATGGATAACGGATTTATTGGCTTAGCAGTAGAGCAATTTAATCGTCAATACGGCATTCCAGGCCATACGCACGGCGAGGAAGAAGAGGAAGAACACAGCGACGAAGAAGAAAGCGTATTTGCTGATTTAGAACAAACTAAGGTGCAATTATTAGGTGAGTACAACCTAGATAATAAATGGCTAAACAAAGTAAACCTGCGCGTTGGCCACACCGACTACGAACACGCTGAAATTGAAGGTGGCGCTGTAGGCACTACTTTTAAAAACGAAACAAACGAATTACGTATAGACCTACTACATAACCAATTTAGCGAGTGGAATGGCGGCATTAGCTTTCATTACAAACAAAGCGATGTTGAAGCACAAGGTGAAGAGGCCTTTACGCCTCCATCAGAAACCGAAAGCTTTGCTGTAGCACTAATGGAAGAAAGACACTTTGGTGATTTTTTAGTGCAAGTAGGTGGGCGTATAGAGCGTGTAACCATTGAAGCAGGCGACGTATTACTGCCAAATATAGACGCTCACGCACACGATGAAGCAGAAGAAGCCGACGAACATGATCATGAAGAAAGTGCAGAAATTACCCGCGTATTTGACGTAGAGCATGAATTTACACCTATCAGTTTATCGGCAGGCGTAGTATGGGATTTTACACCTAACTATAACTTAGGTCTTTCTGTATCGCGCTCTGAACGTGCGCCCTCTGCCTCTGAATTGTTATCGTTTGGGCCACACATTGGTACTGGCACTTACGAAGTAGGTGCACTATTTGATTTAGATGAAGACGGCCATTTGGGTTTATCTGATCAACCAATTGATTTGGAAACAGCCAATAATATCGATTTAACCCTGCGTAAAACCCAAGGTGATGTTGGCTTTATTTTAAATGCCTTTTACAACCAAGTAGATAATTACTATTACCAAATAGACACCGGTTTATTCGCCGAAAGTGGCCACGACCATGGCGATGAAGAAGAAGGGGCTGACGAACACGACCATTCATCAGAACTGCCGGTTTATTTATTTAAAACAGACGACGTAATTTTACACGGGTTTGAAGCGCAAATTGCGTGGCAATTAACTGATGAATTTAAAGTAGATTTATTCTCAGATTACGTTCGTGCACGCCTTAAAGACGGTGGCGATTTACCCCGTACACCACCGCTTCGTTTTGGTAGCGAGTTAAGCTATCAAACAGATAAATTAAGTGCACATGTTCACGTTACTCGCTATCAAAAGCAAGACCGCACAGCCCCACAAGAAACAGCAACAGACGGCTACACATTGGTTGATGCAAGCATCTCTTACGACCTTTCCGTATTAAACCAAGATATGTCTGTGTACCTGAGAGGTAGCAACTTAACAGATACAGAGGCACGCGTGCACAGCTCGTTTGTAAAAGATATAGCGCCACGTCCAGGACGTAGTTTTGCGCTAGGTATTCGCGGTTATTTTTAAGCGTTAAAAAATTATAATTAAAGGAAATAAACATGAAAAAACTATATCAATTAAAGCTTATTGCACTGGCAATTAGTACTACATTTATCACAGCTTGTGGCGATGCAGAAACCAACATTGTGGAACAAGATCCTATTGTTGTAGAAGATGAACACGATCACGACGATGATGATGATGATCACGACCATGACGACGGCTATACCATAAGCTCACTTGGCAGACTTGCCGTACTGGCTGGGGATAGCAACGAAGCGAGCTTTTTTGATTTAGACGATAACGCACTGCTTGATACGTTTGTATTAAACGATGAGTCAAATACGTTGTCGGCTTCGCCTGACTTTCGTTACGCTGTAATTACAAACCGAACTCAAGATTACCTAGGGTTTATAGACGGCGGTATGTGGCGCGAAGATCACGGTGAGCACTTACATGATTACGAGCAAGGCCCTGCATTTAGTAGCTACGAGCTAACAAGTGGCAGCCGCCCTACACACTTAATGACACACGACGGGCAATTAGCCATATTTTACGATGGCGATGCAGATTCAGGGGCGCCAGCTTCTGTTGAAGTGTTAACGGATAGCGATATCACTAACGCAACGCCAACACTCCCTGGTATTAGCTACGATATAAATATGCACGGTGTAGCAGAGCCTCGAGGTGAGCATTTGCTATCAACTATTCGTCGCGACGATGCAGATAACACATCGGTTGCTAAAGTACTGCCAGATCAAGTAGGTGTTTATCACTTTCATGATGGTGAATATGAGCTTGAACAAACCTTAGAAGTTACGTGCCCTGATTTACACGGCGCGGCACAAAACCACGACTACGTAGTATTTGGCTGTAGCGATGGCGTGTTATTAGCCCACCAGCACGATGATGAATACGAAGCTGAAAAAATAGCGAATATTGCAGCCGTTGGCGATTTACGCATTGGTAGTATTTATGGCCACGAAGATAGCGAGACCTTTATTGGCGTAGCGTCTGGCCATGGTGGCGGCGAAGCCGTAATTGTAACTATTAACCCTGTAACAGCACAAATGGAAGAACTAGAATGGCAACTAGCCGATGGCGCAAGTGCTGTGTCGTACTCTTTCTCTGCCCATGGCGAGCACTTTTTAATATTAGACAGCTTAGGCTTTTTAAATGTATTTAGTGCACACGACCATGATGGCGAAATGCATTGGGAGCTTGAAGGCCAAGTTGATATTACCGAGCAAGATATATCAACCATGCCTGAGGGTATGAGCTTTAGCATGACAGTGGCGCAAAATGGTCAGTTTGCTTACGTTGCCGACCCGATTGCTCAGCACGTTGTGCAAGTACACCTTGAAGACTTTGAAATTGAAAGTGAGCTAGAGCTTACTTTTGCTCCTAGTGCAATTACTTGGTTGGGTATTGCGGAAGAAGATGAAGGTCACGACCATTAAATTAAAACTAACGCTTTAAGTTAAAGCCACAAAACAAAAACCCGTAATTAGGTTTACTAATTACGGGTTTTTACAGCTATTTATTTAGCTCTATTGTTACTTACGGCGCCAGCCACTCCATACATCATCTATATCATCGGCTTTATTTTTTTTCTTTTTCTTGCCTGTGCCTTCTGGTTTTGCCATTGGTTTTTCATTTTTAAGCGCATCAGCTGCATCAAGATTAGCTTGGTTAACGGCAAAGCCAGCTATTTCCTCACGCTCTAAACGTAGCTTGTTTTTCTTTTCGATTATTTTAAAATGATGAAAATCTTCATAATCAATTAATGATAATGCCAAACCTACTTCACCAGCACGACCACTTCGACCAATACGGTGCATGTAATCAGAAGGGCTACGTGGTAAATTAAAGTTTATTACCACTGGTAGCTTTTCAATATCTAAACCACGAGCTGCAATATCGGTGGCAATAAGTACTTCTATTTCGCCAGCTTTAAATTTTTCAATTACGCGAGTACGCTCACTTTGGCCTTTATCACCGTGGAAAACTTGTGCGTTAATACCACGCTTTTCAAGCTTACCTGCTAAGTGCTCACAGTCTTTTTTAGCGTTTACAAAAATAAGCGCTTGGCGCCATTTATGCGCTTTTATTAAATGCGCTAAAACCGTGGTTTTTTCGCCTTTATTAACGCTAAATACGCGCTGTACTAAGGTGCTTTCGTCTTTACTTTGAACTTGTATTTCAACAGGGTTATTGAGCAGCTCTTGCGTTAATTGTGTGACTTGCTCTGGGAAGGTCGCAGAAAACAACATAGTTTGTTTTTTAGCAGGCATAAGCGCTAATAACTCAGCCAGCTCTTCGGTAAAGCCAAGGCTTAGCATACGGTCGGCTTCATCAAGCACTAAGGTCGTCACTTTATCGAGCTTAATCGCATTGCTTGAGATTAAATCGAGCAAACGCCCTGGCGTTGCAACAATAATATCGGCGCCGCCGCGTAGAGCCTGCATTTGTGTATTAACCGACACACCACCAAATACCGCCACCGTTTTAATCGCGCCATTAAAATTTGCAGAATACGATTTAACGCTATCGGCCACCTGCGTTGCAAGCTCGCGAGTAGGTACTAAAATAAGCCCTGTTACAAAGTTGCCTTTGCTGGCTGTGCTTTTACTACCTTGTTCAACGAACATTTTTTGTAGCATTGGCAGCGCAAAAGTTGCTGTTTTACCTGAGCCCGTATTTGCCCCTGCAATTAAATCACTTCCCGCCAAAATACTTGGAATTGCTTGTGCCTGAATAGGTGTAGGTTGTGTGTATTCAAGATCAGACAATCGAGCAATTAGCTCTGGAATTAGGCCAAGTTCGTTGAAATTACTAGGATTTGCGGCTGAGGTCATAAAATGTGCGGGCTCATTACTAAAATAGCCTTCAATTTTAGCGTATTTATTACCCGTTAAGTAGGGGTTAGTGATTTTAATGTCGTTTTAGAAAAAGAGAAAAGCTGTTACTCCCTTTTCTCTTTAAATATATAACAATCGAGTTGGATTAAAAAGTGGTTATGTTTCGTCTTTGCCTAAAGCTATTTGTAGTTTAGCTTTTGTTTCTTTTAAGTAATTTATATAAGGGTATGAGTCGTCTGCAATCGCTAAAGCAGATTCCATCTGTTCAAGCGCTTGGCGAGTATCACCCTGCATTTCATAGCCATAAGATAAGGCTGAAAACGCATCGACTGATTTTGGGTGGTTTTTTATATTGTACTTAAACACCTCAATAGCACGGGTAAACTGCTTGCTGCCCGTTAAGTTATAACCGAGTGATCTAACAGCGCGATCCGGTGGCCCAATTTGCTCGCCCCATTGCTGAGATAGTGTTTGATAATAAGCATCAATAGAGGCTACATCGTCAGTTAAATCATTTATGGACATTTGTTTAGGCAAAAATAAGTTGTGATAGGCATTAAATGCCCCAGCAACCGAAGTCAGGTTATGTGAGACATCATCAAACGCATCACTAAAGAAGCGTAACCCTCGTACTTTATGCGATTGCAGTGATTGCTGTAATTCATCGTACCTTTCACGCATTATGCCTGCTTCTTCGCCAATATTGATATAAACGTAGTTACTTAGGTCTTTTGATTTATTAATAAACGCCTTAGCTGCTTTTACCGGTGCGCCATAGTTCCACCAAACGGCAGGGCTGTAAGCAATATGCGCTTGGAAAAGCTCTGGGTTAGCTTGCATAGTATAAAGTGTAAACACGCCTGCTGCTGAGCCGCCAGCAATTACATTAAAGTGATGCGTGCGGTAGTTTTTATTAATCAAGGGCATAAGCTCTTGCTCAATAAATGCTAAAAACCTTGCTGCACCACCGCCTTCACCTACCGGGCCTTGTGGCTCTTTATTAACTGTGGGGTATAAATCTCTTAAGCGATTGGTGTTTTCAATACCGACAATAATAACCTCAGGCGCACGATTATTATTTTGCAGTCGATCCATTACAGCACTTATAAGCGGTATGTTACCCGCGCCATCTAGGCGATAAATAACTGGATAAACTTTGTTTGGATTAGCTTGGTAACTCTTTGGAAGTTGAACTACAACGGTACGTAGCTCATTTAAAATTAATGAATTGATAGTATGCGTTTGTTGCGTATAGCTAATGGTTTGCTGTTTTAAATCAGGCTCTGCAAGTGTGTTATTAGAAACTATAAATAAGCTACATATAAAAATAGCAGTGAATAAACGCATAGCTAATCCTTTAGAAAATAGTGTGTTATTTAATCTAACAGGCTTTGAGGTACAAAAAAAGGCGCATCGAGCGCCTTTTTAGTTTTAACTAATAAATAATAACCTATTGATTTTACTCAACCGTAACAGATTTAGCTAAGTTACGAGGTTGGTCAACGTCAGTACCTTTAATTACCGCTACGTAGTACGACAGTAACTGTAATGGCAGTGTGTAAACAATTGGCGCAATAATGTCGTCAGTGTGGTTTACGTTGATAACACGCATTGTGTCGTCTGACTCAAAGTGTGAATCTTTATCTGCGAATACGTAAATAATGCCGCCACGTGCGCGTACTTCTTCTACGTTTGATTTAAGCTTTTCTAATAACTCATTGTTTGGTGCTACAACAATAATTGGCATGTCAGCATCAATAAGTGCGAGTGGGCCATGTTTTAGCTCGCCCGCTGCGTAGGCTTCTGCGTGAATGTAAGAAATCTCTTTAAGTTTAAGCGCACCTTCCATCGCGATTGGGTATTGTGAGCCACGACCTAAAAACAATGAGTGGTGCTTGTCGGCAAATTCTTCTGCAAGGTCTGCAATGCCATCTGCAAGCAGTAATGTTTCTTCAAGCTTAGCAGGTAGTACTTTTATAGCATTTACAATAGCACTTTGATCAAGCTGTTTTTCTTGAGCTATAGACGCAGTAAGCATTAACAAACCAACTAATTGCGTTGTAAATGCTTTAGTAGAAGCCACGCCTATTTCAGCGCCAGCTTTGGTCATAAAGGCAAGGTCTGATTCGCGTACAAGCGATGAACCAGGTACGTTACAAATGGTCATTGAGGCCATGTAACCTTGCTCTTTAGCTAGGCGTAATGCAGCTAGCGTATCGGCAGTTTCACCCGATTGAGAAATAGTAACAAGTAAGCTATTTTCGTGTACATACGATTGGCGGTAACGAAACTCAGAGGCAATCTCAACATTACAGCTAACGCCTGCAAATTGCTCAAGCCAGTAACGGGCAACCATACCTGAATGGTATGACGTACCACAGGCAATAATCTGTACATGTTTTACATCTTTAAATATTTGCTGAGCGCTGTCGCCAAAGGCATCAATTGCTACGCGGTCGTCGTTTAAACGCCCTTCAAGCGTATTACGTACGGCAAGTGGCTGCTCGTAAATTTCTTTTAGCATGTAGTGACGGTAATCGCCTTTGCCTGATGCATCTTGTGTAATGTTTGATTCAATCACTTCACGCTCTACAGCGTCGCCGTTTTCGTCAAAAATTTCTACTGTATCACGTGTAATACGCGCTACATCGCCTTCTTCTAAAAAGATGAAGCTACGAGTAACAGGTAATAGTGCTAACTGATCAGAAGCTATAAAGTTTTCGCCAAGGCCTAAACCAATAACAAGAGGGCTACCTGAGCGCGCTACAATGATTTCGTTGTCGTTTGCTTTATCAAATACAACTGTACCAAACGCACCTTCAAATTGCTTAACAGCTGCCTGTACTGCTGCAAGTAAACTAGTGTGCTGCTTACAAAGCTTATGAATTAAGTGCACCATTACTTCGGTATCGGTTTCAGATAGAAACTCGTAACCTTCTTCTTTAAGCGATGCGCGTAAGCTAGCGTGGTTTTCAATAATACCGTTGTGCACGAGTGCTAGCTGGTTGTTTGATACATGCGGGTGTGCGTTTTCTTCTGTAACGCTACCATGTGTTGCCCAGCGAGTGTGTGCAATACCTGTATGACCGCTAACGCCTGCTTTCTCAAGTGCAGCTTCTACGTTTACTACTTTACCTACTGCTTTAACAGTATTAAGTGTGTTGCCATCAAGCAATGCTACGCCTGCTGAGTCATAACCACGGTATTCAAGACGTTTAAGGCCTTCAACTAAAATTTTGTTTACTGGACGTTCTGCAACTGCCCCAACTATTCCACACATAGTGTCTCCATTAATTTTTTAATTCTAGTAACTCACTTTGTAGTTACTATTCAATAATCTCTGCGCAAATTAGTTTTACACCACACGCCTCAATTGCTTTGCGCTTTTCGTCTGCCAAGCCATCGTCGGTTATTAATGTGGTTACTATTTTCCACGGTAATTCTAAATTTGGTATTTTTCGGCCAATCTTATCTGATTCAACCATTACAATTACTTCACGAGCCGCTTTTGCCATTACTTGGCTCAAACCAACTAACTCATTAAAGGTTGTTGTGCCACGTTTTACATCTATACCATCCGCACCAATAAAGAGCTGATCGAAGTCGTAAGAGCATAATACATTTTCGGCAACTTGCCCCTGAAACGACTCAGAATGCGGATCCCACGTCCCACCGGTCATCAAAAGTGTTGGCTCGTTCTCAAGTGCTAATAAACGACTCGCTACTTTAATTGCGTTTGTCATTACAACTAGCCCACGCTTATCAGCAAGCTCGGGGATCATCGCAGCAGTAGTACGCCCGCTATCAATAATAATGCGGTTATGATCTTTTATAAGTTTTGCTGCAGCCTTTGCTATTGCGACTTTGCGCTTTGAATCTATTTCATCGCTAACAATTTCTTTAGGCAGTGCAATAGCCCCCCCATAGCGGCGAAGTAATAAACCACTTTTTTCAAGCGAGGTTAAATCTTTTCGAATGGTTACTTCAGATGTTTGAAACTGCTGTGCTAACTTTTCAACGGCTACTTCACCTAATTCATTAACTTGAACCAGTATATTGTGACGACGCTGCTGTGTGTTTCGTTTAGTCATAAAGCTCGTGAATTAAGTTTCATTTCGAAAGTTATCCGATTTTAAACGAAACAACCTAAATGGCAAGTGAACGAGCAAAAATAAAGCAGCTTTCTTCAAGTAATAATAAAGGTAAAATAGTCGTAGTATCACTTAACTAAACAAAGAACCCTTAATGCAAGTATTTAACAGCTTAGATAAAACGCTTTTAGCTCTACGCAAACAAACTGGTGAGATATGTCGCCTATTTAATAAAAGCCCGAGTAAAGGTAATTTAAAGCGCATTAAAGAATTGTTTTTGCAATGCGGTGAAGGGGTAATTATAGAGTCAGGGTTTCATTGCGATTATGGCAATCAAATAGTTATTGGTGATCGTACTTTTATAAATATTAATTGCACACTCCTAGATTCGCCATTAGCCAATTACTCAATCACCATAGGTGATGACTGTTTAATAGGCCCGAACGTTCAGCTTTTATCTGTGTCACATGCTACTAATCCAGCAGAAAGGCTTAATAAAGAAAACTTTGCAGCCCCTATCGCGTTAGGCAATAACGTATGGATTGGCGCAGGCGCTATTATTTTAGCGGGTGTGAGTATTGGTGAAAATAGTATTGTGGGTGCAGGATCTGTAGTAACTAAAAATGTAATGTCTAATACCGCAGTAGCGGGTAATCCAGCTCGTGAAATAAGAACACTATAGTTATTACCGATGTGATGTTAGCGTCGGGTGTTGCTGTGAGTGGATGTTAATTGCGCACATTTTACTTTTCTGCAGACGTAAAAAAGCCCGACTATTTCTAGTCGGGCTCTCTACAATTTGAAGTCGGTGCGCTACGCAGTAGGATGTCGTAGTGCCCACAGCGGTAGAAAGTCACATAGCAAATGCTACACTATCATCGGTCGAA
>NZ_JACJDW010000011.1:0-129001 GCF_014163745.1 Pseudoalteromonas sp. SR44-2
CAAGTGTTGCTTGCAGTGCTTGTTCTATATTCACAAAAAATCCGTAGTTAGTTTCCTAACTACGGATTTTGCATGATCGCTTGGATCGGTCAACCGGTCATTTTCTTAACTGATCGGCATTAAGCGCATGCGCTCCTTTTTTAATACCTTAAAATTAAAGTATTAAGCAGGTAGTTTTTCTAGCCATACTTTTAACCAAGGCTCGGTTACTGGCCATGGTTCAAAATCTTCACATGCATCTATTTCTAGGCGGTTGCCCACAGGCTTTGCTTGTAAATCGCGTAGTAACTCGTCAAAGCTACGCCCTGCGCCACAAAATGTATCGCCGTAACATCTGTCACCCATTGCAATTACACCAAACGGTTTATCGGTAAGCATTGGGAAAGTGCTATTCATTGCAAAGTACAATCCGGCCAAATTACTCGGTACATCACCTTGACCTGTTGTGGAGGTAACAATTAAAATATGCGATGCATTTTTTATATCATCAAGTGATGCTTCAGTAATTACTGTAGCAGTATGACCCGCTTGCTCTATTGTGGTTGCAACTTCATCGCTTAAACGCTCTGCACCGCCACTAACGCTGCCTACAAAAATACTAATATGTGCCATTAATAATCCTTTTCTTGCTCTGGCCAACCTAGCTGCTTACATATTTCAAGCATGTCTTCACCTAGTGGCGCTTTAATTGTTATTGATTCATTACTATAAGGGTGCACAAAACTAAGCTCTGTTGCAAATAACATTAAGCGTCTTAGCTCAAAATGATCCCTAAAAAATTGATTATGCTGGTTATCACCGTGATTTACATCACCAATGATAGGCAGTGATAAGTGTTTTAAGTGTCTGCGAATTTGATGCTTGCGCCCGGTTTTTGGAGAACACTCAACTAACGAGTAACGCACTGTTGGATACTTACCTATAGGAATAGGCAATGCAGCTTGGTGCAAGCAATTAAACTGGGTTTGCGCTTCTTGCGGTGCTTTATCTTGATCTGCAAACTTATCGGCTATTTTATCAAGTTCTTCTTTAAGCGGTTTATCTAAAAACACTGACTCTGGCGCAAAACCGCGCACTAAGGCCAAATAGCGCTTAGCAATAGTACCTTCAATAAATAGCTGGTTCATATCGCGAGCTGCTTCCGAGCTCAATGCAAACAGTAATACGCCCGACGTAGGTCTATCGAGCCTATGTACTGGAAATACATGTTGACCTAGCTGGTCGCGCAACATTTGCATAGCAAACTGGGTTTCGTGTTTATCTAAAAAAGAGCGATGCACTAATAAACCTGAAGGCTTATTTATTGCCACATAGTTTTCATCTTGATACAAAATAGTCAGCTCGCCATATTCAATAGGCGCTAGACGCTCACTCATTTGGTTCTCCTAAAAAGGTATCAAGGGCTGTTAGTAATTCAATAATTTCATCGCTTCCGGCTTTATTCACAAGTGTCATTTGCGCCATAGGGGCGATAGCAAAGTTACGCGGTAGTGGTTGCCTATGCGTTAATAATTGCTGTATTTTTTCAATAAATACAAATTGTAACCACTGCTCAAATGCCATTGTATCGTGACAAAAAGGAGTATTTGAAAGCAGTGCCTCAGCGTCTATTGGCTCACTTTGCCAAAGCGCGTGTTTTTGTAAAAGTGCCGTTAGCTGCACTAAATAAGTTTGGGTTTGCTGGTACATAACCACCCTCTTTTATATATGTAATGCAATTATACCCTGTTCCCTCATAGGCGGCTATGACGTATAATTAATGTAATTTTGCAGTAAAAACAGTTGAGAAAACAATGAGTGATCAAATAGCTACATTAGGTCAGCTTTTAGATGGTGCGGGTACTCAGTGGCGTGCTTTTGATATTGGCAGGCACATTACTAAGCTTGATAAAAAACAATTTTTAGCTATTGAACAAGCTCAAGTGCCTTACCCTTATCCACTTGCTGGTCATGCATGGCTCGCTATTCAATTTTGGGATACTAAAGCCAGTAAAGAACCGTATGTATGGTTTTTAAAATTCCCCCTTGATGAGCAAAGTATGCTGGTAAGTGCTAGTCGAGATCACTTTGCTGATATGGTTATTCAAGCGCTAGGCACTAAAATTACAGGCGAACAAGCCGATGGAAAGCTTGATAATAACCCTTATGTTTTTACACCAAACGCAAATAAATTAGCGGCATTTAACGCTCAAGTAAAAGTACTATTAAAACAGCCTGCATCGCAGTATTACGAGCATGCACGACTGTACTTTAGCGGTAAAATTGGTTTTGATAATTGGCAAAGTGTTGCACTACAGGGTATTGCCGATTTTGCACTACGCTTAGACAGCGATACAAACTTAAGTAATCTGCAAAAAGCATGGGCGCATTTACCTATTGAAGTACTACAACCACTCAGCGCCATGCTTGAACACGTTGAAATACCAACATCAATGAGTGAGTTACTTGTTGATTACACGCAGGGTGCAATTAGTAACAACGACACAGTAGCTATAACCGCAGCACTAAGATCAGCTTCAAAAGGTCAAGCTCAAGGGTTATGCGCTCAATTAGTCGATGCTGTACTAAGCTCACCAGTGAGGCACGACTCTGACGTGTTACTAACAATAGCTGGGCGGTGTTTTAAGCAATTAGAAAACCCTGAACGCTTACATGTATTTATGGATAATTGCGCGCATCATCAAAAAATTGAAGAATTGTTTCCAAGTATTTTTGCCGACTTAGTTGCAATACCGACTATTCGCCCGCATTTATTAGGCTTATTACGTAAAGAAAATCGTAGCGAAACCCTCGCGCGTGCAATTGGAAGGTTATTCTCTTAAATGGCAAGTTTATGGACGTTCATACTTATTGGTAGTGTAATTTACTTATTTTGGCTTAACCGAAAGGTTGCTGAAGCGGCGAACGTTCATGCTAAACGTCAAAGTGAGCAATTGCAGGTGCAGTTGATGAGTGTTGCATGTACGAAACGCCGCTTTGGTTTTTTAAAGAACGGCAAGCCAGGCATCAAAAGTGAATTTATATTTGAGTTTTCAAGCGATGGTGAAAATGCTTATCAAGGTGTGTTAATTATGGAAAATGAGTTTCTGAAAAGTGTGGTTGTTCCACCGCATAAAATATAAAACTTAATATACTTTAAGAGAGTGTGTGTCTTAAATTAATAAATTTAATTCAATACAAAAAACTAAGGCGTAACTAAAGTTACGCCCCAATTGGACTGCATCCTGCTAGATATCCATTATCTTAAATCCGTATTATCATCCCCTGAACGAGTAAACAACCTTGTTTACCCTCACATTGCATCCTGCAATATCCATGGCCACCTTGGCAAACCCACGAAATCTATCGTTTGGCTACATCCGTAGCATCATCCTTGGTAATCCTTTTAAGTAGCTCCTGCCACTTTTTGCATCCTGCAATATCCATAGCCATCTTGGCAAACCCACGAAATCTATCGTTTGGCTACGTCCCGTAGCATCATCCCTGTTAATCCTTTAAAGTAGCTCCTGCCACTTTTGCATCCTGCAATGTCCACTTGCCATCTTGGCCGTCCTGCGTAAACTAACGCTCCTGCTACTTCCTGTAGCGTCATCCGTGATTATCCTAAAGTAACTCCTAGTTACTAAGTGCTTCATGCACTTCCTTATTCTTCCTTGTATCCTTTTTTACTTGTCCTTTATGCTTCCTGCTGGCGCCTGCTATGTTGCCTATTCCGTATCCTTGGCAGTAACTCAATCATTGAGCTATGTCGTCTTGACAAAGAGAAGTTTAAAGCAATCAGGGGGGAGAAATAGGACTTAACACTAAATAAATAAACGTCACAAAAATGAAAAGATAAAATAAACACTTAAGAACAACAACTTAGAACAAAAAAGACTACTTATTAGTAGCCTTTAAGTGACAATGCTCACGATGATGTAAGATATATCTCACGGTCTTATGTCCGTTTGGGCGCATTGGCTTACATAAAAGTTTTAAATAGTTGGCTCAAGTATTGATTTAAATAGTAACTCGCCCTCTACTTGGTTAAAAGTAAGCTGTTTAAATGCTTCAAAATTTTCAGTTTTAAAAAATTCAATGTGCTCCTTACGGGTTACAAATACAGCCATCCCTGTTGACTCAGCGTTACATTTAACTAAGTCATCAAGCCCGCGTAGCAAGTAACGACCAAAGCCTTGCCCATGAAAATGCGGATCTACGGCAATAAAAGCTAAAAAGTAATAATTGCCCTTTTGTTTAAGGGCATCTCTAATTGTTTGTTCTTTATCTATTAATTGATTTGTTTGTAAGTAGCCAGCACTCAGCATTAATTTTAAACGCCAGTGCCAATAACGCTGCGCTTGTAATTGGCTATTAGATTCAAATACACACGCTACTGCTTTTAATTTATCGTTACGGTATAAACCAATTAGTGGCTGTTTTTCTTGCCAAAAACTACTGAGCTCTTCGCGAATTAATGATCGTAATTTTTTTTCATATACTGATTTATTTTCGTCATTGTAGCTAAGCATGTTTTGTAATACAGGATCGTCATGGTAAGCCTGATAAATTAGGCTCGCTGCAGTGCTAATATCTTCTGCGGCTAAATACTGTACGCTGAACGTATCAGCTGGTGTGGTTACACTCATTGTATTTCCTCTATTATTTTAGCTATAGGCTGTTTAACTTTATACCTAACTATATACCTAACTATATACCTAACTATATACCTAAAATTATTAACCGTAAATTCAGCGAGAGTTTAACTAGCAGGAGGTACAGTTAAGTACTAGTATGAATTTTCATTCATTTAAAGGAGCAATATCATGGATACGACAAAACACGACATTAACACACTTTTTGCACAGCTTGGATTACCAAATAGTGATGAGCAAATAGATGCATTTATCGCCTCACATGAATTAAAAGACACAACATTACTCCAAGAAGCTTCTTTTTGGGATGAGGCACAACAGCACTTTTTAGCTGAATCCCTTGCACAAGACGGAGATTGGAGTGAAGTAATTGACGAGTTAGATGTACGCATTCGTCAAAGTAAGTAATTTTATTTAATGTACCCTCCCTTATTTATTGCTAACATAGCATCTGCGCAGCATTTATATGCTGCGTATTTATTTTATTAAAGAGTTATATATCTAATGAATTCAGTTGTATTTGATGCAATCAAAGCCCTTCTTGATGAAGGCAAAACCCCTACTGTAGCACTAACTAAAAGCCGTTTGGCGCAACCGGTTCCAATGCCGATGATTATTGCAGCAGTAAGCCAATATAAAAACAATCCTGATTCAATTAATAACTTCATGAGAAACCCACAGCAGTCAGATAATACTGAGCTTAAAACAAGTCAATTAGATAGAATTGAGCAAAAACTCGATAAACTTCTTGCACTGCTAGAACAAAAATAATTTGAGACTATAAATGTTCGTTGTTGATTTAACTTTTGATTGCTACCAAGACACCACCCTAGAACAAGCCGAACAAGCAATAAATCGCTTAGTAAATGCACTGCGTTTTAATGGTCAAATAATGGGGGAAGAATTTCCAACCGTTTTAAAAGATGGATTTTTTATTACCCGCGTAATGTGCCCGACCGAAGATGCAATGCACCCGCTAAATAACAGCCCGTTTGTTAAGCACAGTATCGAAAAGTTACATAGTGCTGGGCTACTTGCGCCAAAAGTAAAAGTGATCGGACAAGATATTCACTCCAACGGGGCTGATTGCTGTAAAGAACCATCAAGTTATATTTTATACACAACCTATGTGCATACGTGCAGCCCGCTTTATTGTGGTGATGACTTTTTGCCTGTGCCGCTATTTCGTATTCCGGCAATTGCTAATGGTGACTATAAAACGCTTATAAAATGGCAAGAAGATTGGCAAGCCTGCGATCAAATTCAAATTAATGGCGCAACTCGTTGTGAATTTCCGGCGCTTGAAGAAATATCGAGTATCCAAAGCGACCTATATAGACGCGGAAAAGACATAACAAAGCGAATTAGTTTTTTAACTAAAAAGCCAACCTATTATTATTTATATCGTGTAGGCGGTGTAGATAAAGCGTCTGAACTTGAACGAAAATGCCCTAGCTGTAATGGCGATTGGAAATTACCTGAATCATGGTTTGGGTTATTCGACTTTAGGTGTGAGCCGTGTGGCTTGGTGTCTAATATATCGTGGGATTTTCAGTAACCACTTCAATAAGCGCTTAAAATCAGCTTAGTGATAACGCTAAGCTGATTTATTAAACACGTTTTAAACCTCTAATGCCTTTAAAAAAACATTAATGTTAGGCGCTAGTACATGGTGTGTTTTTTTGCCGACAAACTCTAAACATACTTCACCAGTGTGCACCAATACACTTACTAGTAAATCATCTTGATCTGTTAAACCAATAAATACTGTTTCTTGCTGCTTGAGCTTGCGTTTCATTAAAACGTGGCCCGTTATATTTTGCTGTAGCAAATTAAAGTCTTCTTCGTTCCATACTTGTAGTAATTCAACCTGATGCCCATCAATACTTGCTAAAATACTTCCACCGTACATATGTCCGTATAGCTCGCTAAGCTCTTTTGGAAACTCAAGCTCAAGTGCACTGGCTAAATCATTAAGCGAACCTGCAGGTTGCTGACGCGTGCCCTGCCATTGAATGTTTCCTTGCTCGTCAACCTCACCAACTTCACATGGGCTTGGCCATTGCTCGTCGTGCGCAATAAGTGGGTACTTTGTAGTGCTTTTAAGGGTATTTTCGCTAAATGTTTGATGAAGTTGTTCTATAAGCAATGCAACAGACATACTGTGAAACTCATTTAAATTAGATATAATGTCCCTATTGTAACTATTTAAGAGCAAACATGACAGATTACAGCAATTCTCCAGACCTTAAAGGTAGCGTATTAGGCCAATCTACTGAGTATGTAGATGTGTACACGCCAAGCTTGCTTTTCCCTATTGCGCGCAAACTAAATCGTGATGCTTTAAATATTGACGAAGCTGAGCTTCCATTTAAAGGCCAAGACATTTGGACAGGTTACGAGCTTTCATGGCTAAACAATAAAGGTAAGCCGCAAGTTGCCGTGGCCTTATTTACCTTTGAATGCCAAAGCAGCCATATTATTGAGTCAAAGTCGTTTAAACTTTATTTAAATAGCTTTAACCAAACCCGATTTGAAAGCATTGATGTAGTAAAACAGCACTTAATTGATGATTTATCTAACGCGGTTAACAGCCCTGTCAAAGTGACTTTATATAATCCTGATGATTACAATTGCTTACCGTGTACAGCGCTGCCAGGTGAATGTATTGATGATTTAGATATTGAAATTAATCATTACGATATTGATGCTAATTCACTTAAAGCAAAAAGTGATGAAGTAGTTACTGAAACGCTCTACAGCCACTTACTTAAGTCGAACTGTTTAATTACCTCCCAGCCTGACTGGGCAAGTGTAATTATAAGATACACAGGCGAGCAAATATGTCGCGAGTCGTTATTGCGTTATTTAATTTCGTTCAGAACACATAACGAATTTCATGAGCAGTGTGTTGAGCGTATTTATAGCGATTTAACAACACAACTTAATATTAAAGAGTTAGAGGTTTACGCGCGTTATACTCGTCGCGGCGGGCTTGATATAAACCCGTATCGCTCTACGCATTATAACGATACGCCATTTGCAGTTAAAATTAATCGTCAGTAGGTTATTTTAAACTGGAATATAAGTATTGAAAAAGGAGCCTAGGCTCCTTTTTAATATTGGTTTGCGCTAATCGATACGCTTTGTCGGTATAGGCATCGCGCATACATCCACATAATTGTAAGACTGTACAAACCAAGGTTCGTTACGGTTTTTACGAGCACTGATTAAGTTTTTGAACACCGGTGAGTTTGTTTTCATCACTTTAAATATGCTTTTATCGCTTTGTACATCGCCAAGAACTTGTATATTGGTAATTGGGTTAAATGCTTTTCCTTCAGTTGGTGTACGCGCTAAACGATTAAAATGCTCTATACCTTCTAGCACTCGACCAAACACCGTAATATTTTTATCAAGGTAGCGCGGGCCTTGCCCTATTGTTACAAAAAACTCCGTACTCGCACTATTTTTATCGTTGTCGCGCGCCATGGCAAACACGCCACTACAATGCACTTGCCATGTTTGCGTATGTGCTGAGTTTTGAGCTACTGCAAAGCCGTTTAAAAAGCCGGTAACTGGTGCATATCCGTCGCCATTTAGCTCAGTAATTAAAAGTGGTTTGTTTGTTGTTAAATAAAACTCAGCTGGAACTGTTTTATCTGCAGTTTTAATTAACTTTTTACCCGAGCTGTCGCCACCTTGCGCTACAAAACCCTCAACAAACCGATAAACGCTGGTATTTTTATAAAACCCTTCTCGCGCTAACTTTTTAATGTTTTGAGCGTGCTTTGGGGCAAGCTGTTCATTAAGTTCAATATACGCATCGCCCGTTGGCAGCGTTACCTTTAAAATATTTTGAGCATCCACTACTCGCCAGTCATTATCTGTTGCACTAGCAATTACCTCACTCGCGCTCAATAAAGGTAGCTCTTGTTTAGCAAAATCATCACCTAGTTGTTGAGCACAACCGCTCAATAAAACACTAAGCAGAGCTGGCAATATAATTTTTTTCATCGCTTATATCCTTATAATTATTATAGTTTTAGTTATTCCCAATCAAACTTATATAGCACATCAACATTTTGATATAGGCCGCTTGTTATTTCTATGTATAACTGTGAAAGTAACTGATAACGCACAGCCACTTCACTGAGCGAATCAAATACACCCACGCTATATTTAACTTGCAAACTGGGTGCTACGTATCCTGATATTTCTACTTTGGTACTATCACCACTACCTGATGAGCTTAAACTTACATCTGACAATCCAAAAGTTTCACCTACCTTAGAAACAACCCCTTCGCTGCGGCTAACCCCTTGAGAAAGTAATAACTGTGTGAGCATAGCATCGCTTGACGAACTTTCTCCATCGCCTAAAGGTTGGCCATTAAGTAAATATGCGAGTGCTTGTGCTTGATCCATCGCAGGCTCAGAAAATATTTTAAGCGTTGGTTGTTCAACATTACCCGTAAGCGTAACCCCTGCAATGACACCATTTGCAGTCGTATCGGGGTTACGTATTGCTTTAATATTTAAAAATGGTTGTTCAATTGAACCGCTAAAACCTACTTGCCCGGTGCTGATTATTAAATCTTGCCCAAAGGCTAAGTAAGTACCTTCAATTAAGTTAAGCTCACCTGTGGCTATAATTGGTGCACCTTGACTCATTTTTATCGCTAAATCACCCGCAACTTTTGATTCCAAGCCAAACGATTCTACTTTTACATCGTTTTTAACAATCACTTTTAAATCTATGTCGTAATCAAACGGAACTGTTTCGGTGGCCTCGGTTTTTTGATCAACAATAATTTCATCATCGCTAACTTGCACTGCGCCCTCAGGAAGCTCTTCAATCATTATACGACCGTAAGGCACAACTACCTCACCAGCAAGCTTGAGTGCATTATTAGCCAAGCCTATTTTTAAATCCGGCGATACTTTAAAAGTAACCCCTTGCTGCGCGCGTACATAAAACTGATCGCCAACTACCGCCACATTTACAGCAGGTTGCGCACCTTGCCAATCAACGTCACCGGTGAGGTTTATTTTACCGCCCTGGTTGTCGTTTAAGTTGCCTTTTATTGTGGCTGTTGTTTTATCAAACAATACGTTTATATTTGATTTTTGCAGCGCTATAGGCAATTGCTCGCCCTCTAAACTAATATCGCTCACATTAAGCTCGCCATTTAATAATGGATCTTTTAACGTACCTGCTAACGCGACTTTTCCGCTAATATCACCTTTTAACTGCTCAAGGGTTTCAAGAAATGGTTGTAAGTCTGAAAGGAGTATTTTATCAATATTAATAGTGCCGTTAAGCGCTTGCGTATTTTGTATGTCGTCAATATCAATTTGTGTGTTTATTTTACCAAGCACACTTGATTCTAAATTAGCTTCAAGCTTGCCAACTTGAGAGTCCGAAAATGCACTAACAGTTAGAGTTTCGATTGGTAATTTAAAACGATCTTCTTCCGAGGTAAGCACCGCTTCTAAGTCGCTAGAATCGATATTTGCGCGTAATGTTTTAAGCGCACCACTTTGCCAATTAAGTGCTACATCGCCAGTTATATTACCGCGAGTACGAATGCTATTAGGTAAAAAGTGCTTAAGCTCCTCAAGAGCTAAATTGCTTAGTTTAGCATTTAGCTGACCGAGGTTTTTTGATTGGGCTAAGGTGTCTATGCACAATTTACTTTGCTCAGATGCCCAACAATGTGCACTTACATCAAAGTCGCCACTTTGCGTATTAACCATAATGGCAATATTTTTAGTATTACTAAAACTAAGCTTTTTATCGCTGAGCGTTACATTACTAAGCTCGCCATTCCAAGTGGTATTATTAATTTTGCCATTAACTTCAAACTCTACACTGCCTTGCTCAGCATCTACAGATGCCGTAAGTTGGTGATCTGTTTTGTCGCCGCTAATATCAATTTTAACGCTATTAATTTGCTGTTCGGCTACAAGCGCCGAACCAACACTTACCGAAACATCGGTTTGCCAATCGGCTGCGGTATCTAACTGCCCTTTTACTGATAATTTATTAATGTTTATTTCATCAAAAATAAAGCGATCGAGTATTAGCGCTAAATCAACAGAGGGCGTTAACCTTTCCCCTCTCACTTTTAAATTTGCGTTGCCATCAGCAGTAAATGGAATATTAGCTTTTTCATCACTTTTAAGCGTTACTTTGCCATCAACCTGCCAAGTGTCATCAACTTGCCCGCTTAGTGCTAATTTATTGGTGCCGCTACTTAAATAAAAACTATCAATATTAGCTTTTAACGTGTTGTCGAGCTTAAAGTTTGAGGCAAATTCTAGTGGCACGTCGTTAAGTAATCCGTTTAACTTTGTATTATTCATTTGTAGCTGCCACTTGTCGTCAGCTGCATTAAACGAGCCTTTAAACTGTCCTGAAATATCACTGGTAGCGGCATCAGTTAAGTACTGCGCTTTTAAGTTAGCAAGCGTGCCATTAAAGTTAGCCTGTATGCCTTTTTGCCAATCAACATTGGCTTGTATAGTTGCACTGCTTTCGTTCGCTTTAATGCTTAGCGCTTGTAAAGTTGCTTTGGTGAGACTGCCTTTTAATTGGGTATTTAAGTCAACAGCTGGGTACGCGCCTAATTGGCTATTCCCCTGCAGGCTAAGCTGGTAATCGTCGGCATTACCTTGTGCATTGAGGCTTACATTTCGCACTTTAAGTTCATTACTTTGTGCATCAATAAGCCACTGTTTAATTTTGCCATTTAACTCAAACGGATAGTTTTTTTGCTTTAAATTTGCCGTTGCCGTTAAACTAAGCGGATATTGTCCCTGCGTTTCTAAATTTAAGTTTAGATTTGATAAGTCGCCATTCAACTGCAAATTGGCTTGGTGCTCATCACTTTGTAAAACAACATTCCCTTTTATGGGCAAATTTCCTGCAAGCTCAGCATTAAGGTGCGTATTAAGCTGCCACTGCTCATACTTTGCTGAGAATGACTCTAAATTAATAACCGCATCTTCCACACTTAATTGCAGCGAGATGTTTTCAATAACATGCTGGGCTTCGTTTTGCTCAATCGTAATGTTAGCCATTTCAAAGTCTTCAACAACTAAATCAAGTGGTGAAGTAAATTCTATCTTAGGCAGTGCGGGTAGGTGCGTCAAAGGCGCTTGAGTATTTTGCGCCATTTGTGTTTTCGCATCTTGTTCTTGCTCTTTTAAAGCAACAAGTATGGTGGGAATATTCAGGCTTTTAACCGTCAGCTTTGAACCCTCTGCTTTTGCTGAGAGTTTAAAGTTATTAACGCTTACGTTTGCACTTGGATGCTCTAGCGTAAATTTATTGATCGCAATGTTTTTTACAGCAATATTAAAAGGTAAGCTGATTTTTTCAAGCGGCTCTGCCGTGGCTTCTTCTTGTGACTCTGCAGTTTTTGGTAATGTTAAATTTATAGATTTAGCACTTAAGTTATCTATACAAATTCCATCGCACTGCCACCAAAACAAATCAATTTTCAATTGTTGTGCATTAAAGTCCAATCCGTTGCTAGTAAAGCGCACATTAAAGGCATCATTATAAATAAAACGGCCATTTTTAATTTCAATATGTAGTCCATCTACCGCTTTGTTTGCACTATAAGCAATAAATTGATTACCGGGTGCGGTAAATAACAAACAAAATAGTGCGACAACTAACGTGACAAAAATAGCACTTACGGCGGCTGTTATCTTTTTTAATACTGACATTAAATTTCTGGCCCTATGGTAATACTTAAACGTGTGCTTTTACTTTCTTTTGTTAATCCCCAAGCGTGGTCTATACGCACTGGGCCAACGGGTGTTAAATAGCGAAAACCAAAACCAGCGCCTACTTCAAAATCATCAGAAAAATCATTCGTCGCAGTACCACCGTCAACAAATAAAGCTGCGCGCCAGTTTTGAGCAAACTGATAGTTGTACTCTATTGTACTGGTTAGTAAGTATTTACCACCGATGAGATCGCCATCATCATTTTCCGGCGATATTGATTGGTACGCAAAACCACGAACACTTTGATCGCCACCTGCGTAAAAACGCAGTGAGTAAGGTACGTTTTCAATATCATCAACAAGCATTGCACCAACATTTGCTTTTAAAAACACTAAATGCTTATCTAAGTAAGTACGTAACCACGCATGTTGCATTTGAACCCTAATCAGATTAGTACTCGAAAGCACATCATCTAAGCCAAACTCAGCAGATATAAGCCACTGCTCTCCCCAGTATGGAGTCGTGCCGCCTTTTGATTTTTTGCGGGCATAGCTAATGCCCGGCATTAACATTTCTGTGCTTTCTTCCTCTTCATCACCGATGCGGTAGGTTTCTTGGTCGCGGCGTAAAAATGCAGTACGCACCCACTTATTTTCGGTTAACCATTGGCGCTGAACCTGCCCAGTTAATATTTCACTGTAAGTGTCGTTTGTGAGCTCATCTTCTAATTTATAACCAGCTGAAAAACGCCATAAATCATCATTCGGATCATCAACTGGAATGGTATAAGCCATGGAAATATCTTGCTGCCTTTGCGCCACATTTAAATTAGTTTCGAGATAATGGCCGTCTTCTGTGATCCACGGTTTACTCCATTTAAAACGCACTTTGGGCCCTAAGTCAGTACTAAAACCGCCGCCAATTTCATAGCTATTTGCAGGCTTGTGCAACACATCTACCTTAATAGGTACTTGGCCATTTTTACGCGCAGCAATATCGGCGTAAACGCGCACGCTTGCAAAATAAGGGGTGCTTGATAAATCCAAATTATAGTCAGCAATATGTGTTGATTTATAAGGTTGACCCTGAGTAAAAGGCGCAAGCGAGCGTATGTATTTTTCAGCAGGCGTATTACTGGCAATTTTTATATCGCCAAACTGATATCTAACCCCAGTATCAATTACAAAAGTAATAACAGCACTATTTTTCTTAAGTGACACTTCTAATTTGCGCGCTGGCCACTTTGCATCAAAATAGCCAAGCTCCAATAGCATAGATTCTATTTTTTTATGAGCAGAGTCATATCTACCATGATTTAAAACATCACCTTGTTTTAAGTTGGTATTTTTAATTAATGCCTGTAATTGAGTATCATTTTGGCCATCGCCGTTTAGCGTAATATTAATTGCTTCTATGCGAGTTGCAGGACCTCGCTCAACTTTAACAATTAACTCGCTGTCGTCTTTATCATAAATAACCTCGACGGTCGGGCTATAATAACCAAGTGCTTTAATGCTATTTTGTACTTGCTTTTGGGCATAACGACGAAGTGTACGGGTTGGTTTTTCACCAATTAATTGCTTGAGATAAAGGGCTACGTTATTTTCTAAATCACCACTTAACCCTTTAATTTCGTAATCTTCTATGACTTTTTCTGCCGCATAGCTATTTGTCGCAATTAAAGCGCTCACAACACATATGCAACGTAAAAACTTAATAAACAAGTAAATATCCTTACTTTTAATATCTTACATAAAACTGGCTAATTACGCGCATATTAGCATAGCCATAATGAGCAACACATTAACTTAATGACAATCTAACGCGTAAATTTAACTTTGAATAAGTATCAGCATAATTAAAATTAGTACGCGTTAAGACAATATTTTAGTTACAATAGTGCCTACGAATAAAAAATTAATTTTAAATGAGTTTTTAATGCAATTCCCTGATGATGATAACGGCCAACTTTTAGCCGAAATAGCCGCTGCTGGCATTGATTTAAATAAAATGCACCAAGTCGATTTTTTTATTTTATTTGAAGAAGAAGCCGATGCTGAAAAATTTGCTAAAGAAATAGTCTCTGATGCATTAGTTCAAAAGGCTGAACTTGAAAAATGTAAAGACACTGGCGTATGGGAAGTAATCACTCAAGTACAAATGGTGCCAGAGCACACCCTTTTAGGCCAAGCTGAGCAATACATTGAAAGCATTGCTAATAGCTTTAATGGATACGGTGACGGCTGGGGATTAATGGACGGTGACGAAGCTTAATTGCCTTTTAATTGTATTAGTTCAATGTCCTCTATCAGTTAAGCTTAGCGGCTTAACTGATTTGCCTTCCTAAAATTGCCTTTATAGTCAAATAGCTTATCAGCCACTTTCCAACCATACTTTTTGCTTTTTCGTGCAATAACAAAATCTGGTGGTACTAATTCAAATTGTGCGCTTAGTACTTGCGCTGCATTTTTAAAATTAATAGGTGTTTGTCCAAGTCCTACTCGTAGACCAAATTGCTTATTAAATATAAATTGCCCGCCTTTATTTGCGAGATTATATACCTCATCGCAACTTGCGCCATCTTCATCAAAATACGTTACTTTAATAAGTTCATCTTTAATTTGAGTAACCGATAACCCACTACATCGAAGCACAAGTGCATCTTTTAAGTTTAATGCATTACGTAACTTATCATCAGGGTCGGCCATTACCGCGCCGCAATCATGGCATTGTCGTGCAGCAATATCATTTTGGGCACCGCACTGCTCACATTCTTTAAACCTAAAACGATAATCGCACTGCTCTTTATGCCCATCATCATCTTCTAACAGGCCTTGGCAACGCCTGCCAAAGTGCTCTATTACTTTGCCAGTGGAGTCTGTTTTACCCCAAAATATATTCGCAAACCCACAACCAGGGCAAAGTACCTGCACAGGTTCATTATCACTATCGCCTTTTTTATCACCTACTTCTGGGTGAAATAAATTAAAACCATTGCCAGCATAATCTATTACTAAGCAATCCGTTTTTGATTCAGATAACCTTAAACCTCGCCCCACAATTTGTTGATATAAACTAACTGATTCTGTAGGTCTTAAAATAGCTATAAAGTCGACATGTGGCGCATCAAAGCCGGTTGTTAGTACCGAAATATTAACTAAATACTTTAATTGCTTAGCTTTAAATTGCTTAATGATTTTATCGCGCTCAGTGTTTGGCGTATCCCCTGTTATAAGTGCACTTTGATGAGCTGGTAGGTAGCTTAATATTTCCTGAGCATGCATTACCGTAGCGGCAAAAACCATAACCCCTTCGCGCTCTTCACTGTATTGAATTACTTGCTGTAATATAGCCTGCGTTGCGCGCTCACTGTTTTTTAAAAGCGCATTCATGTCATCAGTCGTATATTGCCCAAATGCATTGCTATCTAAGGACGAAAAATCATAATGGCTAATTGCTGCATCAACTTCGTTAGGGGGCGTTAAATAATTATGTTTGATCATATACCTGAGCGGCAATTCAAAAATACAACTTTTAAACGGACTTTCTTGAGTACCCTTAACAAAACCATGATAATGGTGGTGGTATATCCACCCCATTCCTAACCGATAAGGTGTTGCTGTTAAACCCAATACTTTTAACTGAGGGTTATACTCTTTTAAACTGTTTATTACTTTACCGTACTGACTTTTTTTATCCCCATTTACCCTGTGGCATTCATCAATAATAAGTAATGAATAATGCTCATTTAATTTATTTAAATTACGAGAAAGTGATTGCACACTGGCAAAGGTTACTTGATGGTTTAATGATTTTTCTTTTAAGCCTGCTGAAAATATACTCGCCTCTAAACCAAAACTTTTATATTTTTGCGAATTTTGCTCTACCAGCTCTTTTACATGAGCAAGCACTAATATTTTTTGCTTAGCTATACGCGCAAGTTCAGCAATCACCAAACTCTTACCTGCGCCGGTTGGTAGTACAATAACGGCAGGATCATTACTCTTTCTAAAGTGTAAAACGGTGCGTTCTACGGCTTCTTGCTGGTAAGGTCTTAGTTTATAGCTCATGGGGGAACAAATAGATTTTAATAAAGGGATTTTAGCAAACAATGGCTAGGAGTTTTAAACTTTAATTTTATTTAAATAGGAATTTGATGGAAAAAACCCTATAAAAATTATTTATAGGGTTTATTTTTTAAGAAATAAGTTAACTCATTAATTAAAATTCAACGCTTAGGTTAGCGAAGAAACGTCTACCTACAGCATCATAAATCGCTTCATCTCCACCGCTAGCTGAAATATAAGCTGGCGGTAATTTATCCATAAGGTTACGAATACCAAAACCTACACGCGTGTTATCAAATACATGATAGTTTGCAGAAATATCATGCGTTATGATTGAACCTACATAACCTGGTTTAAGATCTTCTTCAATATCGCCTTCTGGAGATAGATCAAACCTAGCAGAACGGTCTATATAACGTGAAGTCCAGTTAACTACTAAATCATTGTACTTGTAAACTGCAGAGAACCTAGCTTGCCACTCTGGATCACCCACTTCACCATTTTCTACATTTACTTTATCTGGACGACTTTGAAATTCGAAATCTTCAAGCTCAATAAGATGATTTACGAAAAGATTAAGTTTTAAGTCCCCTTCTAAAGAATAATCAGCCAAATTCATGTTGTAATCAAAATCAGCTTCAATACCACGAGTAGTTGTCGCTGCGGCGTTTAAGTAACCAGAGCGAACCAAAGTAACATCGTTTGTTGTTGGATCACGGTCTATCTGAGAACAAAATGACTGGTCTGGTCCACCAGCAGCATCAACACAGTTATCTGCAATACTTTGTGTTGCAATGAACGAGATTGCATCTTCTATTTCAATATCATAGTAATCAACTGTAACAGAGAAATTTTCAAAGAAGCTTGGAGTCCATACAACACCCGCCGTAAGTGAAGTTGATGTTTCTGACTCTAAGTCTGGATTACCACCACTAATAACGTCTACGCTAACGTTATCATTTGCTTGGAAATCAGCTGGAATACCTAGTGCAGCACAGTTAGAAGCACGATTTGGGTTATCATCAATATTGTCTGCATCACAAGGATCAGCAACACGACCAAAGCCAGGTGACTGTGGATCAAAGGCTTCTGTAATATTTGGTGCTCTCACTGCTTGACCATATGTACCACGTATACGAACGTCATCGATTGGGCGATATAAAAGACCTACTTTCCAAGCATCAGCATTGCCGGCATGAGAGTAATCGGCTGTTCTATAAGCAGCGTCAAGACTAAGCTCTTTTGCAAAGTCGACATCGGTTAACAAAGGTAAGTTTACTTCAATAAACCCTTCTGTTACATCAAACTCACCATATGCATCCGGAGTGGCGGCACTTGTTAAAAAGCCAGCCTTAGTAAACTCATCTGTTATACTTTCAGAAGTTTCTTCTCTGTACTCAAAACCTGCTGCAAAACCAACTGCACCACCTTGTAGCTCAAAAAATTCACCTGTATCAAAAGTTACACTACCACCAATAAATTCTTGTGTGATTTTATCTGTACGAGTAACGTCCGCTGAGACATAATCTTTTGCCGCATCGGATGCTTGACCGAAACCAAATGCATTGTATGGCGTACAAGCACTAGGGTTTACACCTGCAGGGTCTGTATAGCCCTCTCCTTGCAAACTTTCAACCTGACTTCTACATGCAACTTCACCGGTAGCAGGGTCTATTACAGCGTCAAGTGCAGCTGTTAAGTTGCTAGGAATAAGATCGTTAAGTGTTTTACGGCGGTTATCGGTTTGACCATAAACATAATAAAAATCATAGTCAAAATCCGTTTCGCTTAAAGTAAACAACCCTTTAAATCCTGTAACAATTCGGAATAATTCACGTTTGTTATCTGCGCTTCGATTTCCAAGCTCGCCAAAGAATTTAGCCATAGAGATATTGCTAGTGCCTTCATCTAATAATTGCTGGCGTAGGTCTCTGTCTAAATAAGGATTATCTTCAACATTTATATTAATGTTGCCAAATCGGAAAGAAGGTTGAAATTGCTGTTCAATGTCAGAACGAATAAACTTAAAATCGCTATAAAATGCGTGATCATCTGTAATGTTAAAGTTTAGGGTAGAACCAATTGTAATTTTTTCTAGCTCAGGTAATAAATTCTCATATTCTTGGGTATTCGCACAGAATTCACAACCATCAGGAAAATTACCAAAAGCAAAACTACCACTAGCCTCTCTAGCAGGCATAAGCTCAGCAATACCCATATCATTAAATGTATAAATACTTCCATCCGCTCCAAATGGATTGATAACACCATTATCACTAATTCTCTCTGACAATACATTTGGAACTGTTATACGGTCTGGAATACCGTCATTTTCACCTGTGTCTAATGGATTATCAACTGTGCCATAGGCATTAGCTTGACGTAAATCAGTACCTAGAACCTGTCTAACTCTGTCTTTACCAGCAAAGAATGTAATATTACCTTTGCCACCAGCAATTTCAGTACCGGCAACAATACTAAAGCTATGGTTTTGTGTTCCTACACCTTCTGTTGAATTACCAACAGATGCATTGAATTGAAGACCATCAAAACTCTCTTTTAAAATAACATTCACAACACCTGAAACAGCGTCTGAACCATAGATAGCAGAAGCACCACCTGTAATGATTTCAATTCTCTCAATCAAGGCTGAAGGAATTGCATTTAAATCTACTTGTGACGAACCTGGTGCTCCAGCTACATGGCGCTTACCATTAACAAGAACCAATGTTCTTGCTGCTCCTAAACGCCTTAAATCTGCAGAGCTTACGCCAGCAGCTTCGTTACTATTATTATTTCCAACTAATGTGTCGGTAGAACCAATTGCAGGCAATTCCGCTAAGATGCTTCCTAAATCAGGAGTACCTGCTTTTGCAATATCTTCTGCTGAAATAGTAACAATAGGAGCTGGTTGAGAAAGGCTGGCTTTACTTATGCGTGAACCAGTTACTTGAATGCGTTCTACTTTTTCAACGCCTTCTTCTGCCGCAAGTGAATTTGCAGCGAAAACAGCCGTTGATGCTGTACCAAAAGCAATCGCTAAGCGAACTGCCTTTGAGATTTTATTGTTTAACATTTGATTCTCCCTAGAATACTATATTATTGTTTTGTTTTTCACAACGAGACCTACTTTTCAATGTAATACTCGATTCTTTCTGAATAATAATCTTATCGGGACCACGAGGTCAACAAACCAATAACATAGTAAGCGCTCTGGTTTACAAATATTTACATTCCCTTTTTATTTTTTATTTTTAATACGCAAAAAGTAAACAATAAGCATCTCACTCATTAACTTAAATTTATTTTGGGGTGGAGGTTATGCACTAGTCATAAAACTGTAGCTAAATTTAGTTGACCACTTGTATCTTGAAGCTTTGAATTGTTGTGGTCAACTAATTCCGGACAGTGAATTAAGTTTTTCTTCAGCTACAGCAGGGGCAACCATTTGATTATGGCTATGTGGCCTGCGCCAGTTATAATAATTCATCAAATAATTGCTAATATCTTTTTCAGCTTCTTGGTAATTACTATAACCTAATAAGGGAACCCATTCTGTTTTTAAACTTCTAAATAGGCGCTCCATCGGCGCATTATCCCAACAATTACCTCGGCGGCTCATACTTTATTTTATCCGGTAACGCCATAGCCTCTGCTGAAACCTCTTTGCGCCGTATTGGCTTCCTTGATCTGAGTGAAACATCAATTCAGATGGCTCGCCTCGTTACTCGTAGGCTCTGTCTAATGCTTTAATAACCAATTCAGTATCAGGCTTATCTGACAATGCCCAGCTAACTACGCGACGAGTAAACAAGTCGATAATAACAGCCAGATAAGACCAGTTATTACCCGTCCAAATATAGGTAATACCCCCACACCAAACTTGGTTTGGGCTATCAACGTCAAACTCACGATTAAGTATGTTTGGAATGTCTGGCCGCTCCACAGTCGCCAACTTATATGAATGAGGTCCAGGTTGTTTACATACCAACTCCATGTCGCGCATGATACGGCCACCTTAAACACACCTGTCGGTAAGTCCACGTCATTCAGCATCGCTACTAACGTGCGGCTACCTGCTGACTCACGACTGAGTAAAAATAACTCATTAATCGTTGATCTAAGTTGCACCTCTTCAAGCTTTATCGATGTTACACGCTTTTTAAAATCATAAAAGCTCGAACTTGGAACATTAAAGACGCTACAGAGCATTTCCACAGACTCATGCTCACTTAATTGGTCTATCAACGAATATTGTTCATCTCGTCTGACATTAAGAGAGCTGTAGCCTTTTTTAGAATTGTTTTTTCTCTTTCAAGTCGATTAACTTTAGCTTCAAATTCCTTAATTCTCTGCTGCTCAGGGGTAAGCGCTTTGGAGTTTGGTGTTGTGCCACCGCGCTCTTCTTGTAACTGCATAACCCAACGTCGAAGGGCTGTTTCACCGACTTCTAGTGAACGAGCAGCTTCTGGAAATGAGTATCCATCATCAAGGACTAATTTTGCTGAATCAAATTTAAACTCTTGAGAAAAAGAGCGACGTTGTTTTGTCATAGAACACCTATGTTTGAGTGGTAATAATACCACCTAAATTAGTGTCCGGTTTTATTGAATCACAACACCATAACCCTGATACAAAAGCACAATAAGAGTAACTTTTCGCGGCAGGAAAAACAAAGATGCAAGATTTAGGAGCTGTGATGAGAAAGCTGATTCAAATTTGCTTTGGTGTAATAAAAAACTAAATAAATACCAATCTGAGTTAGCATTAAATTAGGGGGCGAGTGCTTTTGAAAGATGGTATCCAAATAATACTTTTATCCGCGCCAGGAGGGGGGGGTTATAACAGCCGTTTTGTATGTTGTGCTGAATTATAAAACAATGCCCTCTACCGCTTCTTACCGGTAAGGTCTTAGTTTTTATAGCCCAAGAGGAAAGAATAGGCTTAATTAAGGGGATTTTAGCAAATTACTGCTATGACATTTAGACTATAATTATATTTTATTGAGGGGTAAACAGAAAAGAGAAGCCGAAGCTTCTCTTATATTTAGCTTTAAGCTAAAAACTTTTCAAGCTCAACACCTTCAAACGCTTTAGGACGACGGCCACGGCCAGTCCATTCAATAGTCTCACCATTGAGTTCCATACGGTACTTAGGCTTAACTTTAGTGCGCTTGTCTGATGCTCCATCTTGTAAATCTTCTAGCGTAAGTCCTTTTTCTTTTAAAAGATCCAAAACTTCCTGTTTCGCTTTTTGCTGCTGGGTATATTTTGAAATTGCATCATTGATAAGCTGTTGAGCCTTTTCAAGCTCTGTTAATGATGCCGTTTTAATAAAAGATCGGACTTCTTTCATTTATATCTCGCTAAATTATATGATTGGATTTATTTAAATATTCTTTTTAAGTATAAGGCTATTTTACGAAGAAAACTATTTACCTAAAAATAAAGAGTAAAAGAAACCTATCTTTGTATAAAATCTAGCTAATTAAACTTTTTATAAGCCCATAAATGAAATAGCTTCTATCTAGCTTCATTTAATTACAATGTGCTTCATCCAAGTAAATACTGTAAATTTATTTCCCAGCTTTATTTCCGAAAAGTAATTTCCTTTGCAGGCTATAATTAGCTGTATCATTGAAGTGTAGGCATCTAATTTAAAAATATCACTAACGGCTTTAGAAGGGATCCTAAAGAGTCTTAGGTATAGCACAATATGGCCTGTAGAGTATGATTTAGTAACAGACATAAAAAATGCCACTTGATTTTATACAAGTGGCATTATTGAAGTATTAACGGGCTTTTTGAGCCTTCAATTTAGCACTTAGAGTTAAAAACTCTGAGTATAACGGAAGTACAATAAGCGGCCAATATCAAAACCACCATAATAAGAATAAGCAGAACTAGGACCTGAATACATTAGAGGACCCTGCTTATCAAATACATTGTTTGCACCAACTGATAATGTTGATTCCCACGGTGTATTGTAACTTACTTGTAGATCATTGAACGTAGTTGAACCAACTTTATTTTTAGGTGTAACAACGCCATTAGTCCACTCGCGTTCAAAGTCTGGATTACTACATCTGTCGTCAAAGTAACAATCTTCACGCATTGATGAGAAGTAACGTATACCCCAGTTAGCACTAAAGTCACCATATGACCAATTCAGCCCAACACTTGAACGAACTCTGAAGACATCTTCATGCCCAACATCAGACTCAACTTTAGCAGTTAATTCATCTGAAGATTTTGAATCATACTTAATTAGGTAAGTACTATCCATTGTAGCTCGAAAATCACCAAACTCAGTTTCAAATGCATAAGCTAAAGCGAGGTCAATACCTGATGTTTCAGTAAAACCTGCGTTACGAGTACCATAAGTTAAATCATTTACAATAGAGTTACTTGCATCACGAGAGAACATAGCACAACGTGACTCATCTCCACCAATATAACAATCTTTTAAAATATCATTAGGTGTATCAGACACGACCGTATCAGTAATTTTGATACTCCACCAATCAAGAATGATATCTAAGTTTTCAATGTAGCTTGGGTTATATACAAAACCAATTGTTTTACTAACTGATTCTTCTGGTTGTAAAAACTCATTTGAACCACTATTAAATGGAACAGGTGTTTGAGATGCAGGACCTGTTGAGGGAACAAAGCCTTGTTGTAATTGACGGTAATCTGCAGGAACGTCTTGTAAACAACGAGCGGAACCTGCAGCAGTACCATAAACAGAATCACACGGATCTATAAACCCTGTGGTAAACGTTTGAGAGCTACCACCGTATAAATCATTTATTGTAGGAGCACGGAAGCCTTCTGACCAAGTACTACGAACTAATAAATCATCAACTGGTCGCCATTCGATACCCACCTTACTATTTGTTGTATCACCAAAAGTACTGTAGTCAGAATAACGAGTTGCCAAGTTAATGCTTAGCGACTTTGCGCCTACCACATCTGACAGTATTGGAATATTTAATTCACCATATGCTTCGGTCACATCGTATTCACCGCCTGTTGGGCCTGAAGCAAGCGTTGTACTTTCGCCTAATTGAGCAAGAGCATCAGGAGTATACTGCCCTGTTTCTTCGCGGTGTTCAGCACCTAAAGCGAAAGTTAAACCACCTGCAGGTAACTCAGTAATTAAACCACTAATGTTAGCAAAATACATTGTTGTTTTAGTTTCACCGCGATAGTGAAGAGTTGGGTACAAAAAGGCTTGTACATTAGGATCCGCTAATGAATTTTCTACCGAACCAGCACCAAAGCCTGCTAATGGGTTCCAAGCTGTACATTCTGCAGTTGAGATAGGATTCGCTTCAGTGCCACATTGAACTTGACCTGATGCATTTAAAAAAGATGGACCTGTCGCGGCTTCAATTGCTGGCTTATAAAAATCACCATTACTAACTTGAAGCGATGAACTTTTACTATAAACTCCGCCAATATCCCAATCGAAATAACGATCAGCTATTTCAAATGAACCTTCAAGAGCAGCGGTAAAACGTAAAGTATCTTGGTTACTATCTGTTACACGAGGAACTTCCCAACCACGGCGAGTAAATGAAACATCTTCACCAACAGGGTTAAAATGGCTATCTCCACTAAGTACAATACCATCAGCAGCTGACTGGTATGGGTAACCTGCAATTTGTCTAGTGGCCTCACGTTCACTGTAACCAATATCACTACTAAAGTTAATATCATCGGTTAGTGCGTAGTTTGAACTAATGTAAATAGAGCGCGCGCTAATAGGAGTTTCTAAATGCATTTGTTGTTGTGCAACACTTGAACCGTTTTCATATGTCTGAGGCTCGAAATCATCAATAGAAGAAGCATCACCAGGACGCTTGGCAACAAACCATTGATCATCATAGTTAAAACGGCCATATTGACCAACTAAAGTACGGTTATTTGTGATATCGTAGCCTGGGTATGAAACCTCAGAGAATGCGCGATCTTTAGCCCAAACATCACCCTCATCACGCCACTCAGCGCCTAAAGTTATAGAGCCACGAGCGCCTGTTATGCCGGTAACCATACTAATATTTTTCTTTTCACCATCGCCTTCGTCGTACTCACCACCGTAAACGGTAAACTCAAGCCCTTCGAAATTTTTTCGAGTGATTATATTTACAACACCGGCCATAGCATCAGAGCCATACATAGCTGATGCACCGTCTTTTAATACGTCAATACGCTCAACCATTCCCATAGGAATAGCTGATAAATCTTGGTAGCCAGAGGTAGTAATACCTAGGCGCTTACCATTGATAAGTACTAATGTTCGACCCGTACCTAAATTACGTAGATTCACATAGTTACCACCAACATTCTCACCAGAAGAAAGAGGTTCTGAGCGACTTATTGGCGGCGAACCTGCCGCTGACATATTTTCAAGAAGGTCAATAACTGAAGTGAAACCTTGATTTGCGATATCTTCACGGCTAATTGTCTGAATCGGTTGTGCCGTCTCAAGGTCGGTTGAACGAATTCGTGAACCGGTAACTTGAATACGCTCTACTTTTTCAACGCCTTCATCAGCAGCCATTGAGTTTGCAGAAAATACAGCTGTAGATGCAGCACCAAAAGCTATCGCTAAGCGAACAGCTTTTGAAACTTGATTCTTTAACATTGGATTCTCCCTAGAATATTTTTTAATTATTTTGTTTTCAAAACGGTCTGCAATTAATCACAGTACCTATTTCGGTTTGAATAGTAGGCCCAACTCGAGCAAAAGGTCAACACTTTGACAACGAAAAAACACATTAATTTACAACAACTTAAAGAAACAAAAAACTAACACATTGCGATATTATCACCATTAACTAAAGAGCAATATTCCACTTTTTGGAGCCATGCTAATAAATGAAATTAAATGTAAGCAAAACTTGAAAGTGAATTAACATTTGTAGATTATGGTGTTCCTAACAAACAAAGGAATTGCTATGAAAACTCACCTCGTATGTATTTTAATACTCACTATCTCATTCTCGGCTTTCGCTGACTTAAAAGAACTTCCGGAAGAATTTTCAGATTTTAGTTTAAATAGAGATATTACTGTCTCATATGATGACTTAGATACTCTTCTAAGTTTTACTGTAATTGATACTGGAGCATCAGATCGTTCCAAACTAAATTCTCAAGCCTCCATCGGTACAAGAATGAAGTCGCATAAAAATAACGACACAGCATTAGAAGCAAATCGTTTCTTCTTTGAAGAAGTAACAAAATCAGAGATTAAAGACGGTTTTTATAAGATCAGAGTTAGCCTAGAAAGTCTGCCAAATGAAATCTCACTTAACGAACTCAGCCTTGATGAGCAACTTGCTTATTGGTTAAACCTTTACAATACAGCCATGTTAGAAAAACTAATCACACACTATCCTATTCGCGATACAGAAGATTTACTCTTTGGCAGCAATTCAATTTTAAAGGATGAGTTTTTAAATGTTGCTGGCCATAAACTTTCTTTAAACGACATACAACAAAATATTGTTTTTAAAAAGTTTGGTATAAAAAAACCAATAGTTATGTATGGGTTTTATCAAGGAAATATAGGAAGTCCTAACATTCGTGCCGAAGCATATAAAGGAAACAAGGTTTATCATCAATTAGTTGAAAACGCTGAAGAATTCGTCAATTCAAATAGAGGAACTAGTATCAAGCGAAAAAATCGCCTTTATGCCTCTAAGTACTATGAGCAAGTTAAACCATTATTCGAAAACTTCGAGAAAGATTTACGAGAGCACCTAAAAGACTATGCAAACCCGCCAATGAGCTCTGATATAAAATATGCTAAGAGCTTTAAAATAGGTATCGAAGATTGGAGAATCACTGATATTTATGGCACAGAGCGAAAGTTTGGTGGCGCAGCGTCAACAAACCCTGCAGCCATGCTCAATGCTGTTGCAAATAACTCATCAAAACCAATAGGAGCTGATGGCGCAGGTTCAGGACTAGGTGCTGTTAACATAAGCTTTTTATCTAATTCTATTTCGGAGAAAACGATGGACTTTGGCCGCTTTTCTCCAGAAATGCTCGAAAAAATTAGAGCTCTCAAGCTAAAAGAAACTGATAATAGTGGCTTTGTAAAAATAAAAGACCTTTAATAAATTTTATTATTTAACTTTAAAAAACACCCTGTTAACATGGTACGAAAAATAGGGTGTTTTATGTCTAACTTTCTTAACTCTGCGCTCGCTGCTTATAATTCACGCCAATATAACCAAGCTATTCTTTTTTTAAACAAATGTGATATTAAAACTGTTGATTGGTATATTTTACTTGCCGCTACATATAGCGCACTTAACCAAAATGAAAATGCCGAACAAACATATTCTTACGCAGTAAATAAGTTTCCTTCATCCCTCCCTCTAATTGAAAACTATACAAACTTGCTGTGCAGAACTGCTAAACATTCGTTATGTTTAAACTTTTTAAAAAACACAAGGTATTTGGCACAAAGCGAAAAGGTATCTCTGAATTTTATAGAAAGCTTGATCAAAACCAACCAGTTGTTACAAGCAAAAAAGGAACTTTCTAAAACCGTATCTGATGAAACCTTAAAAGAGAGATATCACTGGTTAAAGCTTGAATTACTAGAACGTTTGGGTGACTTAGAATTAGTTGAAAGCTATTACCTCTCTTTACCTGCCGATTTAAAAAATCAATTTTTATTTAAATATAAACGTGCTTGTAATTTTCGCAATATGGGTAAATTCGACAATGCTTTAGATATATTTTTAATGCTAAGCGATAAGCAGAACAAGTATAGCCCCGAGGTTAACTTTTTGATTGGCTGTACTTACTATGATTTACTAAAGTTTGAGCTCTGTGAGCAGTATTTAAAACGATGTCTTGAACAGGCTCCTAACTATATACCTGCGCATGAGTGTTTAAATAAATTATACTGGGATCGTGCAAACAAATCAGCCCTTATGAGCTCCTACAATAGTACATTCTTAAAGCATGCTAAAAACCCACAACTAGTTCAATCACAACTAGCTCAGCTTTTACATTTTAAAGATTTTAATCAAGCCCTTGATGTATCTTCACAAGCAATTAGGCTCTTCCCTGATAACTTAGACATAAAACATGCTCATGGCATCATTTTAGGTAAGCATGGGCAAAGTGATAAAGCATTCATTATATTAGATGAGCTTGTATCACAGGCTCCCCAATCAGCAAGATATAGTGTAGATTTGGCAAACTACTGTATTGAAAATTTTGAATATAAAAAAGCAATACTGCACTTAAACACTGCAGTTAAACACAACCCTTTTAATCAAGAAATCTGGGCTTATTTATCCACAGCTTGGCGCTTAGCTAAAGACGATAAATATCATTGGTTAACTAATTACGATATGTTTGTTAAAACAATGGCTCTACCTACGCCTAAAGGCTACAAGTCGTTTGACTCTTTTGGGAAGGAACTCAAGGAACTATTACTTACTTTACACACTAAAGAACAAGACCCGCTTGATCAAAGTGTTCGAAGAGGAAGTCAAACTGAAGGACACTTACTCTATCGCTCAAATACGTTACTCTCATTATTTAAGCAGTCAATGGAGTCATGTATATCTACTTACTTAAATGATTTACCAGCAGATAGTATGCACCCATTAACGGCAAGAAATAGCCTAAACTTTACTGCCAAAGGCAGCTGGTCAGTAAAACTAGAAAATGGAGGATATCATGCCAATCATATTCATCCTCACGGTTGGTTGTCAGCACCCAGCTATATTTCTATACCTGATGAAATGAGTAAAAATGATCCACTTAAAAATGGATGGTTAAAGTTAGGAGAAACATGCCTTGACCTAGGAAAAAGAGAATCAATAGATCGCGAGATATGCCCTGAAAGTGGACAAATTATCATTTTTCCTAGCTATATTTGGCATGGCACAAATGAGCTTAAAAGCGATAGACCTCGCTTAACAATACCTAGCGATATTATGCCAATTGGTTAATCTAGTTGATTGAAATTCAAACTAGTGCTATAAAAACAAACAAACAAAAACAAAGGATTGATCATGATAAAATGCTTGCTACTTATAATCGCTATTGTTTTTATTCCAGTGAAAGCTGAAGAATTCTCTTTACCCAAAGAGTTTTCAGATTTTGGCTTAAATAGGGATATAAGCATATCTTATGAAGACCTAGACCAACTTCTAGAGTTAACCGTTATTGACATGGGTTTATCTGATAGGACTATTCTAAAACCAATAGTAGGTAATGGCACAAGGTTACGATCTAATAAAGACAGAGATACGGCTTTAGAGGCTAACCGCTTTTATTTCGAAGAAGTTGTAAAATCGGATATTAAGCTAGGTTTTAAAGTAATTCGCCAAAGCCTAGAAAAAGTACCTGAAGAAGTCCCTTTAAACGCATTAACCTTAGATGAGCAATTAGCTTATTGGCTAAACTTATATAATACAGCCATTATTGAAAAGTTAATTGAACATTACCCAGTTAGAAATGCAAAAAAATTACTCGAAGGTGAAAACTCAATACTAAACGATAAATTTATAAATGTTTCAGGTCATACCTTGTCACTTAATAATATTCAACATGATATCGTTTTTAAGAAATTTGGGAATAAGAAAATAGTAATGTATGGCTTCTATCAAGGGATAATCGGAAGTCCGAATTTACGTAACGAAGCTTACACAGCTGATAAGGTATATCAACAACTTTCAGGTAATGCTGAAGAGTTTGTAAACTCCAACCGAGGCGTTCAAGTTAAAAGAAATCGTCTAAGCGTTTCTATTTTTTATGATCAAGCAAAAACTTTATTTCCTGACTTTGAGAACGATCTACTAAAGCATATTTTAAACTATTCTGATTCTTCTATTAACTCACAAGTAGAAGATTCGGAAGAATTAATTCTAGCTATTGAGGACTGGAATGTAACCGACATATACGGCACTGAGCGCTCATTTGGTGAGGGTAATGCCACCAACAAAGCGGCCTTACTCAATGCCGTAGCAGCCAATAGTAACGTGCCTGGTGCAGGCGCTATGAACCTTAGCTTCCTAAGCGATATGTTATCCTCTAAAGTTAGCTCTCAATCTCGCTTTTCACCTGCAGTATTAGACAAAATTAATAAGCTTCGTCTCAAGAAAAAAATTAATAGTAGTAGTGTTAAAATAAAAGACTTACCCACTAAATAATTAAATTGTATTCAGCGCTCTATTGAGTGCTGAATACTCTCAGTGATTAATCTAATACATTATTAAACTCTTCAAAATCAGAAATAGATAAGCTTTCTTTAATATACCTACTGAAATTTTTATATCTTCCCGATGAAGATGTATAAAGAGGCTTTCTCACCTGCCAAACACTAGCAGTACTTACAATATTTTTTTGTTGATGAAATAAACCGCTTTCACCTTGGTATTTTACGCCTAAAAATTCGAACAGAGGCAATAATACCCCCTCGGGCTTTGAAACAAGTTCATCATAATTGACTGTAAAAATATCATTAGGATACTTTTTTAGCCAATGTGCTTTAACACGCTGCTGCGCTTTATGATAGTGCACTGTATCATTCAGTGCGGTCGCATAATTCAAACTTGGGCCTAAATGTTGAAAGTAACCCGATAAACTGTTATCTCTAATATCGCGCTGTGTCCAAATAACTTTTGCTTCAGGGTACATCATTTTAATTATATCAATGTATAAGTAGTTCTCAGGCCGTTTATCAGTAACAAGACTACTTTTTCCCGCTCTTAACTTTAATTCTTTCTCATAACCTTGCTGAAATAATGTTGAGTTAACCGTGCTTGACAGCACTTTAGGCTTATCAATTAGATTGAATAGTTGCTTATGCAAGTAATCAATCTCTCCTCCATTGCTAATCACCTCAGAAGTGCAAATTATTTGTTCTATTAAGGTTGAACCAGACCTAAACATGCCACAAATAATAATTGGAACAATATCGCCAGTCTTACTTTTTACGTTACTAAGCTCTCTTGCTAGTGTGCTACTTACTTGATGTTCAATATCAACTCTGTTGTATTGCGGGATATATTTTCGATTAAAACTATTGGCTTTAGTATAATAAGACCATGATTTTTCATAATCTTTGCTATCGTCAAAGGCTTTTCCAAGCGCATAATACATATCAGCTTTTAACACATCATCTTCTGTAGCTTCTAAAATAGATAGGCTTTTTAGTTCGTATTCTAACGCTTCTTTTTTATTAAATGTTTGTATATCAGCAATTCTCGCATGCGCCAGACCATATAAAGGATTTATCTTTAATACCTGATTAAAGCTCTTTAAACAGTTTTGCTTATCACCAAGCTGCTCATATATATTAGCAAGATTAAAATAGGCATTAATTTTATTTGGCTCAACTGTAATTGCCTGCTGTAAATAATTAGTCGCAGTCCCATAATCAATTAAAAGCTCAGAGTAGACGGATGCTAACTCTACATAAGCGGTATATATGTCGTGGTAACCAAGCTCGATAGCTGCTAATAAAGATGTACTTGCAAGAGTACCTTTGCCATCTTTTTTTGCCATTTCACCCAATTGAAAATATGACATTGCGCTATCCGGTACTATTTCAGTGTATTTTTTAAGTAAGTCTATTGCTAAAGAGAATTCATTACTGGCGGCATATAACTGACAAAGAGTATTTACATAATCGAATTTTTTGGGGGCTATTGAAATGAGTCTTCTACAAACTTCCTTACTTTTTAGTAAATCTCCTTCATTCATAGCTACTTTAAACAATACAGCTAAAGCTTGCTCATTAACTTCAGGGTTGTCGCATAAACCTTCTAGGGTAGCTTTACCTGCCACAATCTTTCCACTATTCAATTGCTGTATTGCAAACAGTAAACTGTCTTTTACCGATTTCATTTTTTCCCCATAAAAAAAGCGAGCCTAAGCTCGCTTAATATACATTAATTAATTCAAATTAGAATTTTAATGAAAGGCTCGCATGGAAGTAACGACCTAACGAATCGTAGTAACCAGCAATAGCATTTGCGTTTGTTGATAATGAACCACCAACTAGAGGTGCCTCTTTATCCATAACGTTGTTAACACCTACTAATAAAGACGTGTAATCATTAATAGTAAATGTACCTTTAAGGTCAATATAGCTTTGTGAGCTAATACCGTCGTCTTGTACTAATGTATCAGCACCAGTGTAATCGTTTACACCGCTGAAGAAACGCCATTTAGCAGTAGCTCTCCACCAGCTGCCCGTGTCGTAGCTAGCAGATACAACATGACGCCATTCTGGTTGAGGGAAACAACCGTTATCTAATGAGTCAACACAGTCATATACTTCACTTACACCAGGAATATTATCAAATTCCTTAGTTAACATGTAGGTACCAATGATACTAGTTTTTAATGTACCTTCAGCAATTTCCATATCGTAGTTTGCGCTTAAATCGATACCTTCGTAATGGATATTACCTAAGTTAGTATTTGTAGCAACAACTTGGCCAGAACCTATCCAAAGGCTACCACTACCAGGTGTACGGTCTACGTTATCACAAAATACAGCCGCGCCGCTTTTACCACATTGTGTAACTAGAATTTCTGGGTCAATATTACCAATCGCGTCTTCAAGTTCAATATCCCAGTAATCGATTGAGAAGTTGAAGTTTTCAAATGGGTTACCAACAACACCTAAAGTAATAGTATCAGCGATTTCTGGAGATAAATCTGGATTACCACCAAACAGAGCATTATATTGATCCGCAGGGCTCTTACCTACATTGCCATACTGACTTGCAGAAACACCTGTATTTGCACACTCAGCAGCTGTTAGGCTTGGTGTACCAGCACATGGATCAGTACCGGGCCATAAACCAGTGCTTTGTTGAGCGAATAGCTCACCATTGTTTGCTGCACGAACTGCACGGTTGTAGCTTGAACGAATTTTCCAATCGCCTGTTACATCCCAGTTCATTGCCACTTTATAAGTCGGCTCAGCACCTGAAGTGCTATAGTCTGACCAACGGTAGCCTAATTCAACAAGTAAACTTTCAACTAACGGTAAATCTTCAACGATTGGTAGGCTAAGCTCACCAAACACTTCACGTACTTGATAACCACCATTTAAACTCTTCGTAGTACCACCTTGGCCTAGTAATAGACCTTGTGCATATACTTCATCAGCTGTTCTACTGAATGTTTCTTCACGATACTCTGCACCAAATACTGCAGCAACTGGGTACTCTGAAGATGGAAGTGAGAAATCGAATTCGCCAGTAACAAAACCACTTACAATCAATTGCTCAGTAACACCGTTCAAGATTGCCGTACCAGTAAGTGACTGTGCAGCTTCTTCAGTTACACCATCAAACTGAAAAACATCGTACGGAATACAACCAGAAGTCGCGCTACAATCTTCACCATTTGCTGATAAAGCGGTGATTATACGCGGACCAAAGAAATCATTTTCATATGCTGAAGAAGATGACGTTGAACCGTATTGAGCAAATGCTTCGTAAGACCAAAGGTCGTTAATTTCGCCTTTACTACCTAATACTAAACGGAAAGAGTTATGTTCAAGGCTGTCTGCACGAGGGCCACCTTCAACGTTACGCTTACCAATATAAGTTGCAAACTGATCACCAGAAGTCAATCCAAAGCGCTCAGTTAGTTGTGCACGTTGTGTATCATTTAATAATGGGCTATCAAAATCAATTGAGTAATTATCATTAAAGAACGTACCAGACTCAGCAATCTGCGCTGTAGTGCGGTTACGCATAAACATTGCTTCCATGAACGGACGGAAGCTATCATTGATTTCGTAGTTAGCAAACATACCTAATGTATGACGTTCATCAGGACGCATAAAGTGGTTAATTGGCGCGTAGTTATATGTATTACCAACTGAAGGAATAAAGCTGCTATCTTGACCTAGAGTCCAGTATTCGTACTGGCCTTCACCAAAGTCTACAACACCGTCAGCGTTAGGAGCTGAGATATAAAAGTTAGGGTTAACAGCATTACCTGAACCACCACAAGCTGTACCAGCAGCATTTAGAGCACAAGATGAGTAATCACGTGCACCTTGGCGTAATTCATTTTGTCTGTTGTAAGTAAAGTAAGCTACTGCATGACCCCTACCACTATCAAATGCACCACCTAGGGTCGCTGCAAAATCAAATGACGCGCCATCAAGACCCGTATTACCTTCTTCATATTCAAAGCCAGCATCATCCATTAGGCCTTGCATGTATTCATTATCGTTATTATGTTGGTAAGCAGTTGTACCTACATTAACTTCAAAACCTTCAAACTGATCGTTCATTACAAAGTTTACAACACCAGCAACAGCATCTGCACCGTAAGTAGATGAACCACCACCAGTCATTACATCTACGCGTTTAATTAGCGCAGCAGGAATTTGGTTAATATCAGCTGATTGTGTGTAAATACCACCTGCTTGCATACGACGACCGTTTACAAGAACAAGAGTACGCTGAGCGCCCATACCACGTAAATCAAGGGTTGCAGTTCCCGAAGCACCATTTGATTGGAAAGAAGTATTAGACGCTTCTAGTTGCGGTAAGCTATTCATCATGTCTTCAACACGAGTAAAACCTGCAACAGCAATTTCTTCAGCAGTTGTTACTTGCACTGGGCTAGCTGTTTCCATATCTGTACGTTTGATACGTGAACCAGTAACTTCAATTCGTTCAACCTTATCAACTTTTTCTTCATCAGCAGCAAACGAACTTGCTGAAAAAGCAGCTGTTGAAGCTGTACCGAAAGCTATCGCTAAGCGAACTGCTTTTGAAACTTTATTATTTAACATTTGATTCTCCCAGAATACTTTATATTTTTTATATTTTTTGCTTGATTACCATTTGTTAATAAATGGTAATCATACGTCATGATAATACCAGCAACACAATGTGGTCAACATAAAATTAACTTATTGTTAATTACCAACACTTTCACAGCTAAAGCATTACAATTTAAAATCAAAAAATTTACATTGGCATTATTAAATAGCGCCATTACTGCATTAGGAGAAATTATAAAAAGGTGGGATTGAATTCACAAAGGTTAACTTTTAGCTTACGGTAACTTAAAAGAGAGAGGTTTGAGTGCTCTTTGATAGCGTCACTTCCATAGCACTAAAAATCATTTCGGCTATTGGGTCTAATTGTTTTTTTATATACAAAGGATAATTCAGTCTTTTATTTGTATCACTGAGCTCTGGTCCATCAAATGTGTAAACATACTCTATAATTTGCCCTCGTTTCACCTCAAAGTTTGGGTTCTGGGCTTTATATTTTTTAACTGCTTGGACATGTGGTGGAATATTCTTTTTATATTCAGTTAAATTTTGTCCTAACCTTTTTCTATAAATTAATTTATCGTCAAATTCTCCATTTTGTAAACGCCTAGAGTAAGAATTAACTAACTCCTCTAAAAGGCTTATTTTATAGTCACTACTGAACAAAGCTTCAAACAACTCTACTTGAAACTCTTGAGCGAACTCAGTCCAATCACTTCGAACTGCTTCAACACCTTTAAATACTAGCTCATTGTGATTTTTATTAATTTTTTGACCTACATATCGTTTTTTAGAGCCCATCGTTTTCCCCCTAATTGTAGGCATAAAAAAAGGACTGTATAAGGTTTCAAATTCAATCTCCAAAAAGCTCTCTAAGTCGTGCTTCTGACTAATTTCTTGTACCCACTGTTGATTGATATTAATAGCTAATTGTTTACCAATTTCATCGCATTGAAGCGTATTCAAACCGTCATCCAAAGTAATGAATATTGAATCTGTATCGCCATAAATTACATTGTACCCACACTCCTCTATCCATTTTTTTGTGGTTTGCATTATATCGTGCCCACGTAGTGTGATTGAACTTGAAAGACGTGGATCGTAAAAGCGACACCCCCGAGAACCAAGCACTCCATATAAGCTATTCATTATAATTTTTATAGCCTGCGATAACATAGGTTTTTGGCTATCTTTTGCTTCTTGTCTTGTTATTGATAGAGTTTTTATAAGGGCTGGTAAATGATTTTTATGTCTTGAAAAAAGTGCATTATTATATCCTGAAATTGCATCTTTTGGATTGAGCAACCCCTCAATTAAACCAAGAGGGTCTATACAAAAAGTACGCATAATTGATGGATATAAGCTTTTAAAGTCGAGTACAAGTACATTTTTATAAAACCCCGGTTTTGAAGACATTACATACCCTCCAGGACTATCAAAACTTAAGCCATGATCTCCTAAATTAGGTGCTACATAACCACTTCGGTGAAGTAAGGGCAGATAAAGGTTAACAAATGAAGCGACTGAACCGCCCATTCTATGAAGTTCAAGCCCCGTTAATTGACTCCTAACAACAGCAAAATCAAGTAAATTTAATTTGTTAAAAATACGTAGAACCAGTACGCAATCTTGTCTATTGTATTTCGCAAGGGATAACTTATTATCATTAAATTGGCGTTCAATTTCTGCTAGCTGGTCACTTGAACTGATGAACTTTTTCTCACCAAGCTCCTTAGCAGCTACATTTGATAGGCTAAAGCTATCATAGTGGTAGGTCGCATTTTTTAACGTGTCTATACCGTCTATAACAACTCTTCCTGGTATAGTTAATCGAGTATAATGGCCTACTCGTAATTTTATTTTTTCGTTATTACGTCCAAGACGCAATTCTATACCTAGAGTTTCAGCTCTGGAGTGAAGAACAGAAAAATCAAACTCAATGACGTTCCAACCAATAATAAGATCTGGATCTGTTTTTGCTATAAAGTGCTGTAATTTTTGTAAAAGATCGATTTCATCAACACACCATATTACTTCAATTGCATCACTATATTTAATAGGACTGCCAATCATTAATACGCAATCAATGCCATGACCGACCAAACCAATAGAGAATAATACCCCTTCTCCATTGCATTCGATGTCTAAAGAAACTGTTTTAAACTTAGGATTTACATCTGGGTTATTTTTAAATTGGCAATTGGTTAACAGCCTATATCCGTTTTTATGTGTAATATCTCCTCTCACCCATGTGGAGCCTTTAATAAATCGCTCCATTAAAAAGCGATCTATAGGGCGTATGTCATCTTCGTATGTCACAATGCCCTCTGCGCTTAGAGCTTTTAACGCATTATAGTAATGTTTAAGTGATTTAAAGTAGCAACCAGCCACAGTCCCTTGCTGGAAATCTTTTAATTCTACAGGGACAATTTCAAAAGAAACATCTGAGAGCCGCAGTACTTTTTCTACCGTCGCTTTATCCTTTAACTTGATAAAAAAAACAACTGACTCTGGTAAGCTAATTGCTTTTAATGGCCCTTTTTCAGTTAAAAGCCAAATAACAAAACTTACGCCCAAAGGTGAATCAACTGTTTCTGTAGAGAGAATAAACCCCGAGTCTAAGTGCATTAATGAAATAAGCCTTGTAATAAAAAACGACAAAAATAAAATTTGTAAAGCAGGTTATATTTTATTTCTTTCTAAGTTAGTCTTAAGAAAAAATAATATGAGCATTCAATGAGCCCTTCTGAAATTATCCAACACGCTAATAATCTCCTTCAACAAAACAAGCTTCAACAAGCCAAAAAAATAATATTATCTTTAATTCAAACTGCACCAGAGCACCATCAAGCTTGGCAAGTATTAGCCCAAGTACATCGACAGTTAAAAGAGCAAGAGCAATACCAACAAGCCATTAAACAATATGAGATGATTGCTTGGTTTAACCAACGTTTAGATAAAGCGAATCAGCATCTATTAAACAAAGAATTAAAACCAGCAGAAAACATTGCCCATGAGTTGCTCAAGCTTGTAGCGAATGAATACCGTGTTTTAGTGTTATTAAGTAAAATAGCTTTTCAGGCAAACGACTTAAAAACGTATTTGGCTATTACTTCTCATAATATAAATATAAACAGCACAAAATCAGCCGCTTATGATGCGCACATTGAAGCATTATTTAATACAAAGCAATATTTAGAACTAATCTCTTTTTATAATAGGTCGACCAAATTAGTTACTTTACTACCACAATCCCAAAGTCTACTCGCTGCTGCCTATGTAAAAATGATGGACTTCAAAAATGCATCTCTAAATTACCAATCTTTGTTAAATAAAAATTATTACCCCGCATATTGCAATTTAAGACTTGGAAACATAGAAAAGATAATTGGCAATAACCAAAGTGCTATTGCGTACTATTGCAAAACAATAGAACTAGCTCCCCATATCGGCGAAGCCTATTGGAACTTAGCAAACTTAAAAACATATACTTTCACTCAGCTTAATATAGCTAATTTAGAACAGCAGATAACAATAGACTCAAATAAATTGAATAAAGCACAACTTCACTTTGCTTTAGCTAAAGCATATGAACAACATAGCAGGTACGAAGATGCCTTTTTGCAGCTAAGAATAAGTAACGATTTACAAAAGTCACTTACCCCTTACATTACTAATGACTTTAATGAGCGCTGTAAAAAATACCTAACCAAAAAAGTAGCCAATACAGTACATACCTCAACCGAAAATGAAGTCCAGCTAATATTTATTGTAAGCTTGCCAAGAAGTGGCTCTACACTTATTGAGCAAATACTGGCATCGCATAGCTATGTTGACGCTAGCTATGAATTATCAGAAATCACTTCTATTGCAGTAGAGTTAGAAAACCTTCAGATAAAAAGCAACGTACCTTATAAGCTAAATAGTTTGACTCAAGAGCACTTGGCAACATTAGCCAAACGCTATTTAAAATTCATTGAACCTTTTCGCAATAACAAGCCTTACTTTATTGATAAACAACCAGTCAACTTTCAACATATTGCTCTTATCAAAACTTTATTTCCTAATGCAAAAATAATCGATGTACAACGAGATAAAAAAGCGACTGCATGGAGCCTTTATAAGCACTCATTTTCACAAGGCCATAGTTATAGCTACGATCAGGAAGATTTAGCTCACTACATGAATGAATATTATAAGCTGATGACACATTGGCATAGCGTATATCCTGACGAAATATATACAATTAATTATGAAAGCTTAATAAACAACTTCACTGAAACGGTTAATGATTTATTTGAACATTGCAATTTAGTAGTAGAGCAAGCGTGTTATGAGTTTTATAATAATCAACGTCCTGTTTTAACTCCCAGTTCAGAACAAGTACGTAAGCCAATTTACAAAGAAGCGCTGACTGACTGGAAAAAATATGCAAATCATCTAACGCCACTGCTTAATAGGCTAAATTAGTAAACAAGCTGCTTGTAGTTACACTCTTATAACTCTAAAATCCATAGCACTGTAATTATATACATACTTTAGGTAAATCATCCCATGCTTTCTGACTCACTAAAAAAAACAATTAGGCAAGTACACCAGCATGTGGCTAGTAACCTAAAAGATTATCGCCCTCGTAGCAGTCAAAATTATCTTGTAGCCGAAATAGCAAAAACACTTGCTGGCGAATACCATAAAAAGCAGCGCATTTGCGTAATTGAAGCAGGCACTGGTACCGGTAAGTCTCTTGCCTATTGTTTAGGCGCGTTGCCTCTTGCCTTAGCGCAAAAAAAGAAGTTAGTTATTTCTACCGCAACGGTTGCACTGCAAGAACAATTAATAGCAAAAGAACTCCCATTTTTTAAAAAGCATTCAGGCCTCGACTTTAAATTTGATTTAGTAAAAGGTCGCCATCGTTATATTTGCGCTCACAAATTACATAATGCTGTAAACGGCGATAGCCAAACACAAATGGACTTTATGCCAACGCTTACCTCACCATTGAGCGCAATGGAAACCAAGTGTTTAAATGAGCTATATAACGCCTATGTGAATAAAAAATGGCAAGGCGATAGAGACAGTTGGGCCGATACTGTATCCGATAGAGTGTGGAACTTAATAGCCTGCGATAAACATTCATGCCAACGCCAAATGAAGGCCCATCAAACGTGTCCGTTTCAGCTTGCTCGTAATCAATTAATGCAAATGGATGTATTGGTAATTAATCACTCTTTATTACTTGCCGATTTAGACCTAGGCGGCGGTAAAATTTTACCAGAGCCCGACAACACCATTTATGTAATTGATGAAGCGCACCATTTAGCACATATAACACGCGACTTTTCATCGGCTGCTGCAACAATTAAAGGCACGATAGAGTGGCTTGATAAGCTCACCAAGTTTAGCGGGAAAATGGCGAAGGTTTTAGTGGGGCAAAGAGCTATTGGGCAAAACTTTAAACTTTGCGACAGTATTAATGACGCGAATAAAGATTTAAAAGTAGTTCGCGATATTCTCGATAATGCTGACTTTGAATATTCGAAAGACGATACTTATCGCTTTGAGCACGGTGAAATTCCACAATCGCTGCACAGTAAAGCAAAAGACATAAGCGAAGCCACGCAAGATGCGCTGCGCTGTTTAAACAAAATGCACGACACCCTTACCCAAGATGTAAGCGACGGCGACATAAAACCTTACGTTGCCGACCCAATACTAGGCGAAAGCGGTCAATACATAAACCGCTTAGAGCAACTAAACAAACTATGGTTTAGTTACGCAAAAAAAGGCGAAGGTGCTCCCCATGCACGGTGGATAAAACGTCTTGAATATAAAAGCCATCACGACCACTTATTAAGCGACTGCCCTATCGAGGTCGGTTATTATTTAAAAGATAAATTGTGGCGAGAATGCGCGGGCGCTGTTTTATGCTCTGCTACATTAAGTGCACTGGGCTCATTTGATCACTTTGCTTACGAAACAGGGCTTGCTAAAGAAGAGGGCGTTAAATTTATTAAAGTACCTTCTCCTTTTGATTACCCAAAACAAGCCACTTTACGTATTCCGGTATCTAAAGTAGAACCTACCGATAAAGACTTTAGTGATCACCTAGCTAAAACTTTACCAGAGTACTTAAATGATAAAAAAGCGAACCTTGTACTATTCGCTTCTTACTGGCAAATGGACCATGTAACAAAGTTTCTTAGAACAAAAGGTTTTAACTTATTAGTACAAGGTGAGATGTCGCGAGAAGCTTTACTTAAGTTACACACCAAAAATGTAGACGAAGGCAAAGGCAGTATTTTATTTGGAACACAAAGCCTTTCGGAAGGGCTTGATTTACCAGGGAAATATTTAGAGAACTTAATAATTACTAAAATCCCGTTTGCTGTACCTACTTCGCCGATAGAAGAAGCGCAAGCAGAATTTGTACAAAGCAAAGGTGGTAACCCGTTTTTAACGATTACCGTGCCAGACGCCGCAAAGAAATTGGTACAAAGCTGTGGTAGACTGCTGCGAAAAGAGAGTGATGAAGGCTGTATTACTATTCTCGATAGACGCTTAGTGACTAAGCGATACGGTAAAGCCATGCTCGACACCCTACCACCTTTTAAAAGACAAATAGATTATTAATGTTTGAACTCGCACTCGATCCAACAACCTGGGCTGTTTTATGTGCTGTTGCACTTGCCGCAGGTTTTATAGACGCTATCGCCGGTGGCGGTGGCATGTTAACTGTACCCGCTTTATTAACTGCTGGCTTACCTCCACATTTAACATTAGGCACCAATAAATTAGCGGCTAGTTTTGGCTCGTTAACGGCAAGCTATACATACTATAAAAAGAACTTATTTAGTCCTAAGTTTTGGGCAGCCTCTATTATTGCTACCGCAATAGGTGCATTGATAGGGACTGTTATTGTTGATCATTTAAGTATCGATTTTTTAAACAAACTACTCCCGATTATTATTATTTTAGTTGCTGGCTATAGCTTATTTGGTAATTTAAGTACTACCGAAGGCGATGAACTTCCTAAACTAAACAAAGCGATGAAAATAAAACAATGGCTACAAGGTTTAGCATTAGGCTTTTTTGATGGTTTAGCAGGCCCAGGTACGGGTACATTTTGGACTGCTTCTAATGGCATGCTTTACAAAATGAACCTGCTACTCAACTGTGGTTTAGCGCGTTCAATGAACTTTGTGTCTAACTTTATATCTTTAATTACCTTTGTTGCACTCGGCCATGTAAACTTTTTACTTGGCATAACAATGGGCTTTTTTATTATGCTAGGCGCATGGTTTGGGGCGCATTCAGCAATACGTTTTGGTAGCAAATTTATTCGCCCAGTATTTAATACTATGGTTATACTTTTAGCATTAAAACTAATTTACGAGGCTTACTTTTAATATGCATTCAATGGCTTTAGATAAACTACGTCAACAAGTTGCAACGCTAAAACAACAAGCTGAGCAATTTGATAAAGCTAAACTTTTTTCTAAAAATCGTTACATGCAAGCACAACCTAGCTTGTTTGACCGCGCAGTTTTTAGTACCAAAAGCATGAACCTAGTCGATTACGTGATAGAAATAGAAGACGAAGTTTCGAGGTTACCGCCAAGCGAGCATCGCCATGCTTATACCTACGCGCTTGAACGTATTGCAGCTCAAATACAAGCTGTATTCAATGTTATTAAATCTACCCCTATTTGGGTTAAAGAAAACAAAAGCCATTATAAACCACGCCCTAAGCAAACCGTTTATAAGCAAGCTGTGCAAAAAATAATGCAATCATCCCATGAGCTTTACGACGAATTAAAACAAAACCATGAGTTTGAACGCCGTTTAGTACTTATGATTGAAGAGCGAAAAATGCAAATGGATAAAGCCTCACCTGCTAAAGCACAAAAGCTTAACCTTGAAATATTAAGCACACACGCTCGATTAGGCCGCTGCAGAAAAGCAATTTCTGCCACCGAAGATAAAATTCAACAAGTAGAAAAACAGCAGCTGCGTTAAGGCGCACTTTACTATGCAGCTTTATTATCATCCATTGTATTCAGACCTTATACTCCCAGAACGTCATCGATTCCCTATTCAAAAGTATAAGTTACTTAAAACCGAAATAGAAAACCTAGGTGTTTCGGCTATTCACTTTCAAGAGCCTAAAAAAGCAACCAAATCTCAACTTTCGCTATGTCATAGCCAACATTATATAAATAACTTTTTAAACGGCACGCTTAGCAATAAAGCCATAAAAAAAATGGGCTTTCCTTATTCAAATGAATTGGTAGAGCGCACATTACTATCAGTTGGGGCAAGCATCCAAAGTAGTGAACACGCGCTAAAACATGGTTTTTCGGCTAATTTAAGTGGTGGCTATCATCATGCATACAGTGATTACGGCAGCGGTTTTTGTATTTTTAACGATCTAGCTATTGCAGCAGCACATTTAATAAATACAGAGCAAGCCGACACTGTTTTAATTTTTGATTGCGACGTACACCAAGGCGATGGCACAGCACAAATCACTCAAAATCATGACCAAATTATTACCTGCTCAATTCATTGTGAGCAAAATTTCCCTCGTAATAAACAGCAATCCACTTACGATTTTGCATTACCCGCTAAAACAACCGACGCTGAGTACCTTGCTACATTAGAGCAAGCACTCGATTTTTGCGTGCGTATTCATAACCCCGATATTATTTTGTATAATGCAGGGGCTGATATTTACATAAAAGACGAGTTGGGCTTGTTTGATGTATCACTAGATGGCGTATATAAACGCGACTTTTTTACTCTCAACTTTTGTAAGCAACACCAAATCCCACTAATGTGCGGCCTAGGCGGAGGTTATCAGCGTAATTTGAGTTCACTAATTAATGTTCATAAACAACTATTTAAAGCCGCTATCGATTTATAGCAAGCCATAGTATAGACTCAGTTAAACGGATTATTTTAAAGCGGTGGGAATATGCGATTACACGAAGATATACACAACTATTACGAAAAGATTGTAGTCGAGGAAGTTATCAAACTTAAACTTGATGAAAAATATGATGAAGATGTAATGGCTGACTTTTGTTGTACGGTACTAAATCAGCTCCCGCCACGATATATTCGCTACGATGTAGATATGGCGTTTTATTTACCGCAATCAGAACGCATACATATGGAACAACGTGTACAAACAGCAATAAATGTTGCCATCAGCCAAATATCAAAAAAGAAAGAGTTAAATGACAAGTCCACTTGATCAAGCCCCTACACATATGAAACTTGCAGTAGATTTAATTATGATACTAGAGCAACACGATGTTGCTCCAGAAGAAGTACTTAAAGCACTTGAAATAGTTAAAAGCGACTTTGAAAAGAAGCTAGAAAAGTCATAACTCTATTCTATTATCTGTATGTCGTGCTCGGTAACGCTACCTTCGTGCTTAGTGCAATCAATTTTAACTTCACCAAATGTACGCCTAGGCGAAGCTGAACGCCGACAGGTCATATTTTGTGCTTTAACGCCAAATTGCGTTATATACAACTCAACTGTTTCGTCTATTTGTTGTTTTTGCTGCGTAGTCGCTGCACTGTAAAATGCATCGTATTGCGCAGACCAATTCTCAACCCCCGCTTCTTTTGCAACACCTAGCCAGCCCATTCCGAGTTTAGTAGATTGCTCCAAGTATTGGCCTTTTAAAAACATGAATGCCAACGTGTATTGTGCACTTTTATAGCCAAGTGCTGCCGGCTCTTTTAAATCATAAAAAGCTTGCTCGTACAGCCCCTTTTTATACGCTTTAATACCATTGTATTCTTTTTTCTTCATTGTATTGTCGCTGTATAGGCTAACAGGGGTCGACCCACACCCACCTAATAAACCTACAGCCAAAATTGCTGCAACCGATATACATTTAGCCATAACTAGTCCTTTATTATTTTTATATGCGAGTACCGAATCTGGCTTACACTCTTTGCAAAGCCTGTTATTGTGTAATCCTGTTTGTATAATTAAAATACTATCATGAGCTTAGCAAGTTTACTTCGGTTATTTTTTCTGGCTGCAATTTGGGGCGCGTCATTTTTATTTATGCGAATGGCAGCTAACAGCTTAGGCCCAGCGGTGTTAATAGAATTTAGAGTTGGCTTTGCCGCACTCACCCTCTTTATTGTGGCGCTGTACTTAAAACGCAGCTTAGCGTTTGTCCAACATAAAAAACACTTTTTTATTATAGGTGCGTTTAATTCTGCTCTGCCGTTTTTATTTTTTGCTTACGCAGCCCAAACTATTAGCGCTTCCACACTCTCAATTTTAAATTCTACAACACCAATATGGGGTGTTGTTGTTGGAATTGTATGGAAAAAAACAAAGCCCAATAAAAGTATGGTGATTGGTTTACTGCTGGGTTTAATTGGCGTAGTTATTTTGGTTGGGCAAAATCATTTTGTGTTAAATAGCCAATCAATTTTGGCCATAGTAGCGGCATTAAGCGCATCACTTTGCTATGCCATTGCATCGCATTACACTAAAAACGCGCCTAAACTGGCCCCATTCGATAACGCCCATGGCTCAATGTGGGCTTCAAGCTTTATGGTATTGCCTCTTATCTTATTTATGCCAATGCGTGAAGTTCCAAGCACCAACGTTATGTTAGGTGTACTCGTATTAGGAGTAATGTGTACCGCACTTGCTTATATTTTATTTTTTAAATTAATCGAAGATATAGGCCCTACCTCAGCATTAACAGTCACGTTTTTAATTCCACTATTTGGCATCTTTTGGGGGCATTTAATTTTAGATGAGCAAATTGGGCCAAATACGTTACTAGGCGCATTATTTGTCATTGTGGGCACTATGCTGGTTACTGGTTTCTTACCACGAAAAAAGCACTTAGCTAAAACAAGCTAAGTGCTTATATCAAGCGCTTTTACAAAGCGCTTACTTTTGTGCTTTTTTGCTTAAGTTTTCAATTAAGTCTTGTGCGCTAAAACTGTTGTCGCTTGGCTTTATACCTTTGCCCATTTTAATATCAATTAAGGTGTGCACTTCTTTGCGTTTATCATTGTTGCTCACTTGTACGCCTACACTGCTTGTTGGGCGAGCGCGTGTTTCGCAGGTTAATAAACCGCAGCTTCGCTCATATTGCTGGCTTTGTGATGCACTAATAGATGACGCGGGAGCTTGCGATTTAGACTCAACAAAGGTTTCTTTGTTGGTTACAACAAACCAATCGTAGCCTTGTGTTTGGGTAAGCTCAGCCGCGCGTAATAATGCATAGTCACCGGCATCGGCTACATTATTTGATACGCTTTTAAACTCTACTCGGTATTGATCGTCGCTAATCTTTTGCTCGCTGTAACCTTGTGAGCCATTATTTGCGGCGCGGTAATCAGGTTTAGATGCACAGCCCGCCATAAGTAAAATACTGATAATTAAAATAGATGTTTTCATAGTTCACCTCGTTTTATACACATTATTATTTGTTTAACTGCCACTTTGCGCTAATTGCTTGCTGCTCTTGCGCTCTATCGAGTGGTGCGCCGCTGATCATGCTATCTATAACAGCATCTAACTCACTGTTATTAGACGCCGTTTGATATTGCGCGCCACTGTTACTTTGCTGCACGGCTGTTTGCGCTTTAATTTGCCAACCGCTTTGCGTTTTACAAGCAATGCTTGTTTGCGTTGTATTATTTGAGCTTAGTGCATACTGCCTACAAAGCTCACCTTGCTGATTTTTAAAACTAAGCTGTGCACTAAATAGTGAGCCATCACTTTGCTTATACTCACCACTACTTAGCTGTGTATTAAGCGCTGTGGCTATGTTACTGGCTACTAAATTTTGCGACTCATTGGGTTGTAAATAGCTCGTCATTGCAATACCAAATACCACAGCAACGCTTGCTGCTATTGCTAAACTTTTATTAGCCGATTGCTTAACCTTTTGCCAAGGCGTTAACGTTACTACATTACTGTTTAACGTGTTTTTTGTCGTTGCTGTATCAAGCTTTGCAACCGTTTTAGCTAATGAGTCACTAAGTGGTGCGTCGTCAATACTTGCTGCGTGCTCTTTTACTAACATGTCTACTTCGCTAAATTCTGCAAGTCGCATTACTAGCTCATCATCGGTTTCAAGGGCTTTACGCACTTGCTCCATTTCGTGCTCGCTTAGTTCTGAGTCTAAAAAGGCGCTAAGTGTTTCGTCGTTAATGTTCATACTTGCTCCTTTTTAAAGTCGGGTTTTATTAAATTATAAAGTGTACTGCGTGCGCGCGATAATTTACTCATTACACTGCCTATAGGTATATCGAGTGTATGTGCTACCTCTTTATAAGCCATGCCCTGCACTGCCACCAGCGATACTATGGCGCGTTGTTCTTCGGGTAATTGCCCAAGTGCTGTATTTACATTTTTAAGCATTTGTTTGTTTTCGAGTGTTTGGTGCTCATTACTTGTTATTGGCTCTGGTAATATATCGGCCTGAGCCGTATTTTGCCTTACCTTGCGTGAGCGGTATTCATCTATCCACACATTACGGCAAATTTTAAATGCCCATTTAGCAGGCTCAACGTCATCTGAAATACCTTTTACTAATAGTTTTTCAATTGTTATTTGCACTACATCGTCTGCATCTGCTTTACTACCCGTTAGCGAATAGGCAAAACGCCTAAGCATGGGCAATAAGGTTTTTATAGTTTCGTTCATTGATTTTTACCCCTTTTATAAAGAAGACGATTCAAAAAAGCATTTATTCCCAAATAATCAAAATAATTTAAATAATGAAATATTTCTATGTGTTAAACGTTAACTAACCAGCATGATAAATTTAATAGAAGTAACCCACTATGAATATTATAAACACACGCGTTAAACACATAATAGCCGCTTCGCTTTGTATGTTTAGCGCAACGAGTTCAGCCAATATAGTAAGAGTCGATCAGGTGCTTGGGCAGCTAAACCCAATAGAGCAGCGTATTGAACAAACTATAGAGCGAGCACAGCGCCTGCCGCTTCCGGTGCCTGTTCCACAAATATCGATTGATGAACTAAAAGCGCAAATAAGTGAGCCAATTAGCAGCTTACCCAATGTGCTTAACATTAATATAAATAGCCAAAACACCGCATTTGTTGAAGTAGAGCTTGAAAACGGCTTTAGAGCAATAGAGCGCCAATGGTTATTAATGGCTAATAGCCAACAACTTAATACCCTAAAGCAGCAAAATGTAACCATTGTATCGGTAAAAAATTACAACGCACTTAATATGAGCTTAGTGCGCTTTAACGCCCCCCAAGGTGTTAACTCTAAAAGTGAGTTATTAAAAGCGCTTAACTTAAATGAGTCTGCAATACTTGACCGAAACCACATTTACCAAGCGCAAACAGGCGAGCCTACCGCAAAAGTAACACCAAATAAGTCTGTTGCTCCTTACTGCACACAAAGCGTAAAAATTGGCATGATCGACAGCGCCATTAATACCAAACACAGTGCTTTTAAAGGCGCAAATATCATCACACAAAGCTTTTTACCACAAGGGTTAAGCTCGCCAAATTTACACGGCACCGCCATTGCAGGGCTAATTACAGGTAAAGGCGCAAAACTTAACCCGCTTTTAGGCAGTGCCAAGCTCTACAGTGCCGAGGTGTTTTATAGGCAATCTGAATATGCACAAGGGGCTACTTTATTTGCCATAGTAGAGGCACTTAACTGGCTAGTTAGTAATAAAATACCCGTAATAAATATGAGCCTAACGGGGCCAAATAACGCAATTTTAGAAGCAAGTATTACTGCAGCAATAAAACAAAATGGTTTAATTGTAGCAGCTGCGGGTAATCAAGGTCCGGCGTCGCAGCCGTTATACCCAGGCGCGTATAAAAGCGTGATAGCGGTAAGTGCTATTGATTCAAAAAACCACATTTATAGATGGTCAAATAAAGGCGATTACATAGACTTTGCAGCCCTTGGTGTAAATGTTGTTACAAGCCAAGGCAATGGAAAATTTGGGAGGGAGTCGGGTACGTCAATGGCGGCGCCGCATGTAAGCGCGGCATTAAGTTGTTTATTGTTAAAACATGGTAATAATAAAACCAAAGCACTTAACGAACTTACATCGCTGGCCGTCGATTTAGGCAAGCAAGGCAAAGACGCCACCTTTGGTTATGGCGCCATTTACCCACCTAAAAGTGCACTTTAACTGACGCCGATAAAACCGACTGAGTATAGGTATTGCTACTAAGCTTTGATTGATAATCGCCATATTCAGCCTCAGCTATTAGTTTTACGTGCTCAAACACAGCTAGGTTATAAAACGCATTAACTACATTTCGATGCTCATCTCGCGACGGTATTTGCTCAAAAAAATCATCCGTTGTTTGCTCATCGTAATCTTTATTTTGATAACGCCAGCCAGCCCCTACTTTGTTAGCCACATTAAAGGCCGTAAATTTGTGCGTAACTTTAGTAGTAAAGCCGTAGCCGTTAAAGTCGTATTGGTTGTCGTCGGCGTTTTCTTTATCGGCACTTAGCGCTGCCATTAACATGGTTTGGCCATTATTTATAAAATGATAAAGCGCTACATCGGCACCTACGCCGTCGGCATTACGTGCTTTTGCAGTAGCAAAACGTTTAGCTTTGGTTTTTATGCTCATACGCAAATACGTATGCGGGTTTAAAAAGTGGCCATAGTAAGCACTAGCTTGATTAAAATGTAAAAATGTATCGCCATCTACATTTGCTTTTGCACCATCGTAACGAACTCCTACCTCATGGCTATTAAAGCTATAACTGCCATCTAAACCATATTGATGAAGATCTAAATCGTATTGATCAAATTCATCGTAGTCTTGTTGTTCAAACCGATAGCTTGAGGTTAATTTAGCGCCTTTGGTTAATTGCCATTTTGCATTAACACCTGCTGCGGTTTTTATGCCGCTGTCGCTTTGCGATGAAATATCGTCAAGCTCCTGAACAGAGAGCGCTGAATTACTTAATCCCCCAACTTCTGCATCTGCATTTAGCTCAAAGCTACTTTTAAAGGGTTTATTTTGCTCAGGTGTTTTAACGTGGTTGGTTTGTGCAAGCACCGCTTGGGCACTAAAAACATACAATGTGGCGGTTATAACTGCTTTCATATTTATTCTCCAACAGGCCGAATAGGTTTCCCTATTCGGCATTTGTGCAAACACGCTTAGGGCGTATTAAAGACCTAGGTCTAAATCGTTAGTAATGTTGGTAACTACTTCACTTGCGGTGCTAAGTGCTACATCGTTACTAATTTGATCAGTGACCGCTGCACTCACCTGCCCGCTAACACTTTGTTGTACCGTGCTTTGTAAGCTGCTAACCGTACTATCTTGCACACTGGCAATTAAAGATTGCTGAACACTGCTTACTACTTCATTACTGGTATTAATTGCATCACCTACCTGCAGTGTAGAACTCACTGAATTTGCAGCCGTATTAGTAATTGCTAATTGGTTTGTAAGCTCACCCGTATTAAGCGCATTTGTTGCATCAGCTTGTGTTACTGAATCGGTAGAGCTACCCACATTTGAAAGTAAAGAGGCATCTGTTGGTGTATCAGTAGTATCAGGCTGAGCGGCTTGCTCTGAGGTAAGCCCAAGTAATGACGACTGGCTCACTGCAGTCGTTAAATTACCCGCCGAGGAGGTTAACTGCGCGGTTGCATCAAGTGCTGTATTGGCTGTGGTATTGCCTATGGCATTTAAAGACGAGGCCGATGCGTTCAATGAGTTATTTAAAGATGAGCTGGCAGATGCAACTAATGAATTTGCAGGCTCTGCGGCCTCGCTACTTTCTTGCGCTGAAGTTTGCGTGTTATTTGCCGTTGAATCTGTATTTTGCGAATCGTCAGCCGTTACTTGTGTATCGCTAGATGCGTTTGACTCGTTGCTACCACTGGCTGTTAAACCGTTTTGTGAAAGCGCAATAGATGTAGATGTTTGTTGCTGCGCCGACGTTGACTGAGATAGTTCAATATCAGCGGCGTGCACTGCACCTGTAAAAGTACACACACCGCTTAACATCATTACGCTTACAATTTTATTTAATTTAATCATTGTTTTGTCCTCTAGTTTGTCGGATTGACATAAAGAAGACGATTTACAAAAACACTTTATTCCAAAATAAATTAAAAAAATTACAATAAAATCACTTATTAACTAAATTTCAAATACTTAAAGGTAAGCCAATACCCTACGGCGTTAGCGTTTCACTATTTTGTATCAGCAATAACAGCTCGGCGGTGGCGGTTGCGTCGGCCAATGCGCGGTGATGGCTGGTTAAATTTAAATTAAAATGCGCGCTAAGGTTACCAAGCGAATACGACTTTAAGCCTTTAAACGCTTTGCGCGATTCAACCACGGTGCACATTTTTGGCATTTTAAAAAAGTGCCCTGCCATCTCGCACTCTTTTTTAATAAAGCCGTAGTCAAAATTAACGTTATGGGCTACAAAAATACTGCCTGCGAGTTTATCTAATAGCGGCTTGGCTATATCGGCAAATACTGGCGCGTTGCGTACCATGCTATCGCTAATACCGGTTAATGACGTAATAAAGCCAGGTATATGGCGCTCGGGGTTAACTAAGCTTGTCCAAGTATCAATGACTTTACCGTATTGCACTTTTACAAGGCCTATTTCGGTAATACGGTTACCGCCTTTTAAGCCGCCGGTGGTTTCTATATCAACTACGCTGTAAACACGGTTTGGATCTACAAACCACTTAACTGCGGCAATGTGTACCGTAAAGCCCACATTTTTTAAATTATCTATGGTGGTAAGTTGGTTGCGCCTAAGCTTATCGCCAGGGGCTTTTACCTCTTCAAAATGTACTTGGCCATTATTAATGACCATTAAGTCGGGGTAGCCGTCTTTTAGCTGTAAATAATGTTTGCTCATGGCTGTTAAGTGCGCAATTAGCGCCTTAATAGGGCTGTTTAAAATAAGCGCCTCTAGTGGCTCTAATAAATTGCTGCGCCATCTAAACAAACCGTTAGGTTGCTCAAAGTATTGCGCTGCATGTTTGCATACTAAATTAAGTAATGCTTGCGACGTTTGGCACTGCGCTAAGCGCTCATTTATCTGTGTTTGCTGCGCTTCATAAAAATTACCAAGCCTTAATACTTGCGGATAAATATCAAACTCATTGCATGGCGGATAAGGCGACTCCACAAATAACTCATGCCAAAATACTAAACCAAACAAACTTTGCCAAAGCGTGTTTTCGGTATTAAATACAGCCATACCTTGGCGAGTATAATAATCGTTTACGCCCTGCTCTACTTCACCTCGGTACAGTTCATCTATTTCTAGCACGCACTGAGTATCGGCAAGCATGGCACTTAAACGCGAACGTGTTTTTTTATTAAACTTACGCATTAAAAAATCGTCAGCAAAATAAAGTAAATCATCAGTAAGTGGGTTTTCGATAATGGCTTCTAATCGAGCTTTTACCCACTCTTTATTGCCAAGCCTGTATTGCTCTCTTATTTGAATTTCTTGTGCTTCGCTATCATCCACACACCCTTCAAGTAAACTAAAAGCAAGTTCGCTATCAACTGTTTTTAGCTGCCTATAAAGCCTAACTAATAGTTTGTTTTTTAATACAACGGCTATTGCACCATGTGCAGCTTGCACTAAAACCTGCGACGCTAAAGCAACATAGTCGCTCTCATCTGTAATATTTTTAAATGCAAACCGGTAACGGTTTAATAAATAGTTTGATTGCGCTTCGTCAAGTGTTTCAAAGCGCGACAAGCTCTCGCTGTGTCCTTCGCGCGTAGCGGTTAAGCCTAAGTCTCGCATTACAAAACGGTTTTGATGATTCACATCACCACTGCTTAGTTTACCTGCAAATAAAAACTCAAAATACTCGTAGTAATCACTGCGGTTGTTAATTACATACTGGCTATAAAGTGGCGCAAGCTCTTGTGGGCATGCTTTAAAAAACTCACGCGCAATATCCACCAGCGCGCCTTTAGCGGCGCTTTTTTTAAAGCTTATTTGCTCACTGTAATTACTTAGCAACTCAACCAAAGAAGGCTTAGTTAAGTGCGCTAAAAGCTGCTGGTAATGCTGCTCGTTTGGCTCAAATAAAATGCCCGCTTTTTTTAGCGAATAAATAGCCTGATGCGGCGAGGTTATTTCTTCATAGTTAAGCGATTGCGCCTGCACCAAATAAGGCTTTCGCGAGTACACACGCGCCAACATGCATTGGCTTTGCTCATCTAGCTGGTTAATTTTACTAATAAATTCGCTGTGTTTGGGCTCAAGTAAATGCATACATTTACTAGTTACAAACTCAATAAGCTCTCTAAAATGCGCTAAATAGTATTTTGCTGGTAATTCTTTTTTCATAATATCGCCATAACTGTATATAAAAACAGTATCTAGCATTTATGCTTATTATTCAATCTTAAACTTATAACTAAAACACGCTATAGTGAGCGTATAAAAGCAAATTCATTAAAAATAAAGGACTTACCATGAGCGCGCATCCGTACGATGTTTTATCACTCAATAACGGCGCAAATATTATTTTTACGCCTTGCCCTGGCACAAAAACGCAAAACCTAGCGGATTCAATCGCTACATTAAAGGCGGCTGGCACTCACATGCTGCTTTCACTTATGCCGCAAAAAGAACTTGAAAAAAACAACGTACAAACAATTAATAGTGAGTGCAATAAGCACGATATAACCTGGTTTCATTTACCTATAAATGACGACGAAGCACCCAAACAGCCTTTTACATCAAGCTGGAACACCCACAAAACCGACATATTACAGGCCATACAACACAAACAAACCATTGCCATACATTGCAAAGGCGGTACAGGCCGCACAGGGTTGGTGGCTGCGCTTATTTTAAATTCGGCAGGTTACACAAAAGAAGAGGTATACAACCTAGTACAAGGCATTCGCCCTAAAGCGCTTACTATAGAATTGCAAAAAGAGTACTTTGAGAGTTTTAGTCGGTAATAAAAAAGCTAGCGTAAAACAGCAAAGCTACTGATAGTTAAACGCCCATTAACTGGGTCACAGGCATAACCATTAGACGCGTTTATATTACCGGAATGCAATAAGTTACTTGGGTATATAACTGCGCGATTTAGCTTTGCCTCTACACTGTAAACTTGCTCAAACAAAGTTGTACTTCCATTTATATATTGTGGATTTTTATGAAGCTTTTGCGCCATGGCTTGTTGCTTAATAGCTTGCCTATAAAGCATAAGCCGCTCTTTTGTTATACGTTCGTACCCTAGGGCTCTATGCTTATAAAATGAAGTGCCACCATGAGTTTCATCACATAAAAAGTGCACTATAGCAAGTTGATTTATATTAGGTGTATCAAAATGAGGGAGCATTTGTATTGGCCTGAGCTTATCAGGCTCAGTGCATGCAATTGAAAAAGCAGAAAGAATTACATCGAACTCGCTTTTATCCGCCATATCAAAGTGTGAATTAATAATTGGCGCAAGCGCTTTTAACCGCTCGATATAACTAAGCGGTGCTGCTTTTCTTACTCCTGGGTAAAAATCACTTTCTTGTGCGCAAAACGCTTCTCTAGCACTTTGAGAAAACACAGCAAAATTAATAAGCGCATCTACATTATTTACAAAATCATCAATAACAATAATAGGGGTTTTCTCTTCCCCTACAGTATGTATGTGTAACGCCATATTTTCGTTTAGTTTAAAATCAATCATCGGCTAAATTAAGCACTGCATTTTTACGCTCTATCAATGGGTATATTTGGCCAAGTGAGGTTATAACAGTATAAATAGCGGGTAATAAAGCGCTTTGATGTAAAAGTGTAATTTGATCACTATTAAGTTGTGCGAGTCTTTCTTGGTTAATAGTGTATAGGCCGTTTAACTTTGTTTTTTGACTGTTCTGAAACGTTACCTCAAGCGATAATGGCTGCAGTAGATCATGCTGTAACAAGGTATCAATTAACTTTTTATTGTCTATTTCGCCCTGTAGTAAATGCCCTAAACACTGCTTTATTTGTTTGAAATAGCTACTTTCTTCTGCGCTTTGGGTATAAATTGGTTCTAAATTATTCTGGCTTTGCGATCGATTATTAACGACTGCTGGGCTATTTAAATTAATACACACAGGGTATTGAGTTTGCTGCGCATGAGTATCACCAACAAAAAATGGCTGACGCTGTAATTGAAGCGGTAAATACACACCCTGCCACTGCGAGTTCTGATAAAACAAGTTCTCATGTTGCTCAAAGCCTAATAAAGCATTGAGTGTAAACTCGCCTGTTTCTGAGTTTTTTGCAAAAACTATAGGCTGCTGAACAGCAATTTGGTTTAGTTCCGCCATAACAACAGGAACCATATTAATGTTTTCTGCGTGTGATTGTGCCTTTTGTGTGTCTATTTTTATGTGCTGATGAGCACTTTGTTCTAATGCGACTAAATTTTCCATGTGTGTCTCTTTATTGTTTTTATGTGTAAATTTTTAAGCTAAATAGTGCTAAAACCATGATTCTTAACTTTATTTAATAATTCTCGGTTACTAGGTAAGTTAGTTACAGCTTGGTTTATCATGCTCTTATTTTTATCAAACTGACTTTTAGCAAAAACAGTGTCTTCAAGCATATAGGCAGTTGTGCTGTAGTCACTTTTAAAGCCCATACCATATAAAACATATTGATAACTCGCAGCTGGAAACACCTCATTGTTACTTGTAAAGTCGTGATCAGCAGGGGCGCGGTATTGCCATAGTTTCATTAGATCTTGTAAGCTTTGAGGAATCGTTTTAGGGTCTCTGTTATCGCTCCAAAATGCGTTATCGTCACGGGTTGATAAAATATAATGTAACTTTAAAAAGTCGATTATTTTTTCCCACCTATAGGTAAACGTCTCATTAAAGCGTTTGGCGGTAATATCCATAATATCCCGGGTATGGGGGAGCTGTTCGCTGATCATTTGTGCTGACATTTCTACTAATACCAATGCAGAAGCTTCTAGTGGCTCTAAAAAACCAGCCGAAAGCCCAACCGCAACACAGTTGTTTTGCCAAAAATGTGAGCGGTGGCCACTTTTAATAGGGATTTTTCTAATTGTTAACGACTCTATTTTATCGCCTACATACTCTCTAAGCTTTTCCCTTGCTTGCGACTCAGTACTGTACTTACTGGAGTACACATAGCCCACCCCACGGCGATGCTGTAGTCCTATATCCCATATCCAGCCCGCTTCTTGCGCTGTTGAGATTGTGTGAGATGCAATACTCTCATTTTCATCTTCATAAGGGACTTGCACTGCTAAGGCGGTATCAATAAACAGCACATCATCGCAGGGCTGAAAAGGAACCTTATAATGCTCGCCTAATAACAATGATGAAAAACCAGTGCAATCGATAAATAAATCACCGCTAATTTCACCTTGTTGCTTTGTAGTAACGCTTGCAATATCGCCATTTTTAGCACTATTGACCTGCGTTACATCAGCTAAAATATGTTTAACGCCTAGCTGCTGAGTACAATGTTTTTGTAAAAAAACGGCAAATTTTGCAGAGTCTAAATGGTAGGCATAATTGGCTATAGCAGCATATTCTGGTGTACAAATTGTTTTAGGGGCAAGCCCTTGCTCACAAATAGCTTCTTGGTAACACACTGCGTTTGAAAAAGACGTTGACTCTGCTGTGTTATTTAACCAATGCCCTGCCATATCGGTTTTTGAAAAGCCCTGCGGCAGAACTAATGGGTGATAGTAAAAATCATCATCGCTGCCATCCACCCATTTGGCGAATTTTGCTCCTTGCTTAAAGCTTGCTTCACACTCGCGTATAAAATCGGTTTCGCTAATACCAAGTGCTATTAATGTACTACGCATGGTAGGCCAAGTGCCTTCACCAACACCTATAATTGGTACATTTGGAGATTCAACTAGCACAACATTAAGACCATCGGGGGTATTACTTTTATGGTGCGCCGCTAATCGACCAGCTGTTAGCCAGCCTGCTATACCACCACCAACGACAACCACTGTTTTTATTTCTTTATTTTGCTGGTTCATGCTTGTTACCTATAAAGGCGTATTTAAAAAGTGGCTATTACTAAATGTAAAAGCCACTTTTATTATTTAAGTTAGAAACTTCCACGAACACCTAACGCAAAACGTCGCCCGCTATCTTCAACCATTAGTAATTGATTAGAGAAGCGACCACGTTTGTGTACGTATTCTTCGGTTAAGTTTATACCCTCAAAGAACACCGATACATTTTCGGTAATATCATAGCTGCCACTGGCATCGAATTGTGCATAGTCTTCAACTATCGTCACACCATCACCATTTAACTGTGTTAGTGACTGTACAAAGCTATCGCGCCAGTTATAGGCTAAACGCGCCTGAAATGGGCCATTCTCATAAAAGCCAACCACATTATAAGAGTCGCTTAAGCCTGTTAATGCAAATACTTGAGTTATATCTGCAGGGTCTAGTTCTGCATCACTATCAACAAATGTTGCATTAACCATAAAACCAAAGCCACTATCATAACTATGCTGTAAGGCTATTTCCCAGCCATCAACAATCGCCGATTCGCTATTATTTGGTAATGTGTTTGTAAATACAGCCGTCGAGTCAGCAGCGTCAGAGTTATCTACATCGTTACCTGTTGAGGGGTCAGTCAACAATCCGCCGTCAGACAATTCAAAGGTTAAATCTTCAGTGGTATTGATAATGAAGTTAGCAACATTCTTTCTAAAGTAACCAGCGGATAAATAACTGGCATCCGCGTAATACCACTCTAATGATAAATCTAAGTTATCAGAGGTAAATGGCTCAAGCGCAGGGTTACCAGAGCTTGATGTTAAATTGCCCCCTTGGCGCGTTGTTTCAATTACTGTTACAGGCGACATACTATCGAGTGTTGGTCGCGTAATTGTTTGTGATACAGCAGCACGTGCTATTAGCTCATCGCTTATTTCAAGCTTTACGCTAAAGTTAGGTAAAATTGCTTCGTAATCTGAACTTGCTGAAATATTTTCTACGGCGCCGAAATTAGCAAGCATTTCTGTTTTATCTAAGATAGTTAACGCGCTAACCGGCTCATCTGTGCCCTTTACTTTTACATCGGTGCTTTCATATCTAAAGCCCGCTGTTGCGTATAAAGGCATGCCTGCAAGTTCAGCTTCAAAATCAAATTCTGTATAAAGCGAGAAAGTATCTTCAGTTATCTCAAACGACTTATTACGTTTAACTGCATCAAAACTAATAGGCTGACCATTCGCCGCAGCTATTTGCTCAAGGTACGCAAAGTTTGCCTCTCCATCATGTGCAAGCCATGACGTTGGCATACGACCGCTGCCGCTCACATCACCTAAAAAGTCATCCCCTGCATCAAATACAAATTGCGCTAAGCCATCCATACTTGGGTCATCTGGGTAACCACAAAAAGTACAGTGAATACCAACCCCTTCGTTGTCCCAACGATCAAGGTTTTTAGTTTCAGTTGAATACATAGTACCAAATTTAACCGAAACTAGGCCTGAGCTGCCATCGTTATGCCAAATGCTATCCCAACGAAACTGATCCACAGTATCTTCTACAGCCCAACCACGGCGAAGCATTACGTGTGCACGGCTGTTGGCTGTATCTAAATGATTTGATACACCATCAGGTGCAACTGCAGGGTTATAAGCAACACCGTCCAGCTCTTGCTGGCCGCTATAAATGTTAGGGTTAGCAGAGGCAAACTCACTCGCGTAAGGTAGTATGCCGCCATCTACTTCAAATCGAACTCGGTTAGCATAGCCAATCAACGATAGCTGATCGCCACCGCCATTATTAGCCTCACGCTTGGCTTTTGAGTGGCTCAAATCAAACTTCATATTTAAGTTATCGTTTACATGCCAATCAAAGTTTAAACCTAATGCGCTAGAGTTGGTTAAACGATCAAACTTTTTAGCGTGCATATCGGTTGCAAGGCCTACCTCTTGATATAAATCAACCACAGTGCCATTTTCATCAACGGTTGGGCCTGCAGCATCACCAAAGCCTTCTAAGTTTGGAGCTGTAAACCAGTGCCCGTAAGACGTTGTGTCTGCTTCTACATCAAAATCTGAATAGAGCGCATCAGCAGTGATAACTAAATCATCTGAAGGTGCATACTGTATAACTAAATTTGCATTAGTGCGTGTACGTGTCTCTGTAGTAACTTTATGATCGTAATTACGTGGCGAGAAAATATTACCGGTGTATGCTTGCCCGCTTTGAGTTTGAGGATTTGGGACGCCCACGTTTTCTAACCAGCCGTCTACCTGTGCCTGATTTAAGCGTGTTTCGCGCTCTTGGCGAGAAACAGCAAATAACACACCCAGTGTGTCATCATTAAATGTATTGCTGATTAACCCAGATATCTCAGGTGTGGTTTCTTCGCTATTTTCATCGTAAATACCCTTAACACTGCCCGCAACTTTAAAGCCATTAATAGCAAATGGGCGCGCTGTATTTACATTGACTGTTGAACCAATACCACCTGACTGCTTTGTGGCTGTTGAGGTTTTAAATACGTCTAAGCTTTTAACCAGCTCTGATGCAATGGTATCAAAACTAAACGCACGGCTTTGATTCTCTGATGCCATTTGGCGTCCATTTACAAGCACTGTATTAAACTGAGGGCCAAAACCACGTACTGTAATGAGCTGCCCTTCACCGCCTGAACGGTCTATTGAAACCCCTGTAATACGCTGTAAAGACTCAGCTAAATTTGTGTCAGGAAATTTACCAATATCTTCAGCTGAAATGGAGTCAACCACGCCACCCGCTTCTCTTTTGGCATCCATAGCTCGACCAAGCGAGCCTCTAATTCCGCGTACTTCAATTATTTCTGGTTCTTGTGCTGCTGTCTCTGCTACTGCAGGGAGCGTTGCCATTGTGCTTAGTACAGCAAGTACTGCACTGGACACGCCATTTTTTTTATAGTTAGCCATGTTGTCAGTTCTCTCGAAGCTTGGATCTATTAAAATAGATATTTGCCCATCTTCGCTAACATGCGGTTGCAACCCTGTGCCATCGAGTAAAATCTGTAATGCGTTTATTATTGAATACTCGCCAGCAATAGTATTTGTTTGTAACTGCTGAATTTTATCCAGCGGAAAAAGCAAAGTAATATCGGCTTGCTCGGCAAAATTTATTAGCGATAAATCGGCCCTTTGTCTAGGAATATTAAACACTGCTTTATCGTTTACAGGGCTCGCTTTTACCTCGGTGGTGAATAAGCTAAAAACCAGCACATAAATTGGTAAACAAAGCGGCAAATGCACATATTCCTTGTGTATAGTTTTTGGCCATACACTGAACAAAGACGAGTGACTTTTTATTTTCCTCCATAAATATTTTTTATTTTTTTCAAATAATTTATTTTTTTGACTAGCCATACTTATTATTACTAAACCTTTATTATTTTTTGGTGTGCAAAAAAATGTTGTGGGGTTTCAACTAAAAAGTTAAATATATTTTTATATTAATTAATTGGTTATATGAACACGTATAATTATAGAGCTAGCCTATACGTGTTAATAATCTGAAAAACTGTAGTACACTTGGTATTCAAATTACAAGCTTTTAACAACAAGGATTGATAGTGCCTGCAATTTTACAAATAGAAAAACAATTTATTTTAAAATTGAGTAGCGGATTTTTTATTACCAATCGTCTTAAGCTGTAATGGCAAAACAATAACAACAATTGCCAAAACCACACACACACGAGACACACACTCAATGACAAAAGACACACTATTTTATAAGGCTTATCTGGCCTCGCGCAAAGGTCTCTCAAATGTAGTGGCACGCATAGTGCCTCCACATGAAATTGAAGACATTGTGCAAGAAACTTACGTGCGAATTTGTCAAATAAAAAACACTGAAAACATTTGCTCACCAAAATCTTTTATTTATAAAACGGCGCGTAACCTAGCGCTCGATTATCAAAAGCAAGCCAATATACGACTAGTCGATAGTATCGACAACATGGAAGCATTAGAGCAACTCTTAACGGAACATCAGAAAGACGAAATGTACGAAAATGCGCTTACCGATTGCGAATTTTCAAATTTTTGTGAAGCTGTCAGGCTTTTGCCTGTTCAATGCCGTAAAGTGTTTGTATTAAAAAAAGTGTATGGTTATTCGCAGCGAGAAATTGCTGCTCAATTAAACCTTAGTGAAAGTACCGTGGAAAAACATATAGCAACCGGCGTAAAACGTTGTACGCAGTTTATGCGACAATCTGAAAAAAGTGTGTATGGCAAACCTAACTCTTCTTCACAAAAAAGTGCAGGGGGTAGTCATGAGTAATGTCCACCATATAAACGAACGAAATAATAAGGCAGTCGAAGACGTACGCCTTGATTGTGCTAGTGAATGGCTTGCTAAGCTCGATAGAGGTTTAACTAAACCCGAAAAAGACGCATTGCAGCTATGGTTAGCTCAGTCATATAAAAACGTCGAAGTATTACTTGAAGTTGCACACCTATGGGACAAGATGGGTGAACTCAGCCGCTTATCTGATCTATTCCCGCAATCACAATCTAGAAAAAAACGCCTCCCTGTGTGGTTAGGTGCAACGGCCGCTTCTGTTTTATTGGCTGTTGCACTTAGCTTTTTTCAAGAAGCATTTAATTTTTCATTTTTTTATCCCGTTAATCAGTCAACTGTTGTCGCTAAGCAACTTAACTTTCAAACGGGTGTAGGTGAAAGCAAGGACATAATTTTGCCAGATAAAAGTGAAATTACATTAAACACTAATAGTTTTGTACAAATAAGATATACCCGAGACTCTCGAGTAATTAACTTACTGCGGGGCGAGATACATATAAATGTGGCGCATGATAAGACACGGCCTTTAAGTGTTATTGCTGGTGATAAAGTTATTCAGGCAGTAGGCACTGCGTTTAATGTTGAAGTGGGTAAAAAACAAATAGAGTTAATAGTCACTGATGGCAAAGTGCTTGTTGCCGAACAAACTAGTTCGCAACCATCAAACCTCCAAAAAAATGGAACAAATAAGCTTGGTAAATATTTATCAAATAACTCTACAGCAGTTTCTAAAGGTGAAAAGCTCGATTTAAGTTTCAAAGGTAAAATAGCTAAGCACGTTGAAAAAGTAGACCCTATAGACGTAGCGGCTAGTCTTTCTTGGCGTAAAGGAAGCCTTATTTTTAGAGGCGAATCTCTTGCCGATGCCATGGCCGAGATTAGTCGATATACGAATATAGACTTTGAGCTTTCTGATGATGAGCGTTTAACAAGGGTACAAGTCGCTGGTATGTTTAAAACAGGCGATGTTAAGGGCTTATTAGAAGTATTAAATAATAATTTTAATATTAGTTATGAAAGAATTAGCCCAGATAAAATTCGTTTAAATTACGCAGATCCAAGCGCTTCAATATAGTACAGTACACAATAATAAAAATCAGGACACACAATCATGACATCATCTTTATCGCCGAGGAATAATAGCTCGGCGCGCACATCAAACACGTGCTCACTTTTTTACGTAATTTTTATCTCTGCCGTGGCTGCTATTGGTGGCTTTTTATTTGGTTTTGACTCGGGCGTTATTAACGGCACGGTGTCGGCGCTGGGTAATGCGTTTAATTCTAGCAGTGTAGCTACGGGGTTTAACGTAGCGTCTGTATTACTTGGCTGCGCGTTAGGTGCGCTTGCTGCGGGGCCGATGGCTGATAAGTTTGGTCGCCGTGCAATTATGATCATCACTGCGATTATTTTTGCCATTAGTGCATTTGGTTCGGGCATTAGCGAAAGCTCTGCGGAGTTTATTTTTTACCGTTTATTTGGTGGTTTAGGTATTGGTGCTGCATCAGTATTAGCGCCAGCTTATATTGCAGAGGTGGCACCACCAGCACTACGTGGTCGTTTAGCTACATTGCAACAACTCGCTATTGTATTGGGTTTATTTGCTGCTTTTTTAAGTAACTACTTAATTGCTGATGCAGCAGGCAGCGCGCAAAATATTTTAATGCTTGATATAGCCGCTTGGCGCTGGATGTTTTGGGCTGAGCTTGTGCCTGCTGTGTTGTTTTTAGTCGGTGTTTTGTTTATTCCGGAGTCGCCTCGTTATTTAGTGGCGCAAGGTAAAGTGGATGATGCAAAATCGGTATTTAGTAAAATATCGAACGACAATGTTGATGCGCAAATAAGCGATGTTAAACGCTCATTGCATAGCGATACAAAGCCAAGTATTCGCGACTTATTTATTGATAACAGTAAAAAAGTACACCCAATTGTTTGGGTGGGTGTTGCGCTGAGTGTATTTCAGCAATTTGTGGGTATTAACGTGGTGTTTTATTACGGCTCTGAGCTTTGGCAAGCCGCTGGGTTTGATGAGTCGCAATCGCTATTTATAAATGTACTCGCAGGTACTACTAATATTGTATCGACCTTTATTGCCATTGCCCTAGTTGACAAAATTGGCCGTAAACCACTGCTATTAGTAGGCAGTATTGGTATGTTTATTAGCTTAAGCGCGCTTACTTATATATTTGGCAGTGCAGGCCTTGATGAAGCAGGCAAACTTGCACTTAGCGATGACATGGGTACGTTTGCGCTTATTATGGCTAACTTATTTGTGGTGTTTTTTGGCTTAAGTTGGGGCCCTGTTGTATGGGTATTATTAGGCGAAATGTTTAATAACCGTATTCGCGGGGCAGCACTTGCTGTTGCAGCTAGTGCGCAGTGGATTGCTAACTTTGCCATTACCATGACCTTCCCTATTATGCTTGCCAACATTGGCCTTGCCGGTGCTTATGGCTTTTATGCATTATCGGCACTTATAAGCATATTTTTTGTTGTTAAATACATAAAAGAAACACGTGGTAAAACGCTCGAATCTATGTAATTTTTAAAAGCGATGATATTAATCGCCAGCAAAAAAAGTAACGGGTGCTAACTACTTAGCGCCTAATCAACAATTATCAATCGAAATGAAACAAACCGGTTTAGGCGCTTCTATTGTTTGGGAAATTTAAAAATGATAACAGAATTCACCCCAGTATCGGCTGCAATAGGCGGGGCATTAATAGGTATAGCGTGTACGTTATTACTGGTTTTATACGGAAAAATTGCGGGTATATCAGGCATTGTTAAATCTGTATTCGCTAAAGCAAATTCAGACTCTCGTTGGCAGTTATACTTTATTTTAGGGTTGTTGTTTGCAGGAGTGGCTGTAAGGGTATTTGCGCCATCTTTATTAGAAGGCGAATTGCAATTACCACCTTGGCTTATTGTTGTTGCAGGGCTTTTAGTTGGCGCTGGTACAACGTTAGCTAATGGGTGCACAAGTGGCCATGGTGTGTGCGGCATGTCGCGCTTTTCTACTCGCTCTTGGGTTGCAACATGCACATTTATGCTTGTAGCCTTCATTACAGCAAACCTTGTAGGATAAATAATGAAAGCAATTATGATGGTTGTTATAGGCTTTATATTTGGCTTAGGACTTATTATTAGCGGGATGACAAACCCCGCTAAAGTGATTAACTTTCTTACCTATGGAAACCAATGGGACGCAAGTTTAATTATAGTGATGGCTGTTGCCATGCTAATAATGATGCTTACATGGTTATGGGTTGCAAAAAAAGAGAAGCCACTTCTTTCAGGAACGTTTAATTTAAGTGATTTAAAAAAAATTGATACGCGCTTAATTATCGGCTCGGTACTTTTTGGTTTAGGCTGGGGTTTAAGTGGTATATGCCCAGGCCCGGGCTTGGTTCAATTAGTATCTCTTAAAATGGAATTTTTATTGTTTTTTGCAGCCGTGCTAGGCGGTATGTGGTTAGCCAAAAAAGTATAATATTTGCTGCCGACTAAACTCGGCAGCTACTTTTACCCAAACAAAGGTACATAACTTGCTGCAATATATATAAAACTATATTGAACAGGTTTAAGTTATGCTAAATAAAGCGCTGGAATTTTCTAACAACACACCTTGGTTAGGCGCAGCGTCCTCCCTATTACTTATAGCTATACTACTGTTTTTAATTCGTTTTTTTGTAATGTACTGGCTAAAAAAATGGACTTCAAAAACCAAATTTATATTCGATACTTTACTAATAGAGTCAATATCTAAGCCGCTAACACTGTGCACAATTATTGTGCTACTCACCATTTTAGAGCACGACACTTTCATTATTAGTACTTCTATTTCTCAACAGATCCCTTTTAATAGCATTAATATTGTATTAGCTCTGCTTGCACTTATTATGTTTTTAGACCGCTTTATTATTGGCACTATTAATTACTATGGTAAACAATCTGCCGTGGTTTTTAATTCAAAAAGCATAATTAAAGGCGTGATACGCGTTACATTATCGTCAGTGGGATTACTGGTTTTAATGGGCACGTTAGGTATTTCTATTACGCCCATTATTGCCTCGTTAGGTATTACATCACTGGCTGTTGCTCTTGCTTTGCAACCTACCCTCGAAAACTTTTTTTCTGGCGTGCAGCTAGTAATAGATAAACCTATAAGGGTGGGTGATTTTATTGAGCTTGAATCTAAGGAGCAAGGCTTTGTAGATCATATAGGCTGGCGATCTACATGGGTTAAAATGCTACCTAACAATATGATTATTATACCTAATAGCCAATTATCTAAATCGCGTATTATTAATTACTTTTACCCTGAAAAAGAGCTAAGCGTGCCTGTTGATATAAGTGTGCATTACGATTCAGATTTAGAATTTGTTGAACAAGTAACACTTGAAGTGGCTCGTGAAATACTTATTTCACACGAATGGGGTGTTGATGATTACAATACCTTTGTGGTTTTTCATACCTTTGATAGATCAAGCATTAACTTTACGGTGATGCTTAGAGCTAAAGAATACTTTAATCGCTTTTGGGTAAAATCTGCTTTTATAAAAGCCCTGCATAAACGCTATAAAAAAGAAGGTATTGTAATCCCCTTCCCTATTACGGCTATTAACACTACTCAAGAAGCCGCTAAATTTAATAGTGATAAAAAGGTGCAAGGCGACACTTAAAAAAAAGCGCGAGTAACTCTCGCGCTAATAAGTATTAAAACTTGTAAGTTATTTGCCCAATAATTTCACGAGGGCTGCCAGGAAAGTGGCCGTTTCGCTCACTAAATCCACTTACCGCGTATTCTTTATCAAACAGATTATTAATATTTACACTCAGCAATACGTCGTCAAAGCGACTCGTCCAGCTCATATCAAATAAAGTAAATGGTTTTACTTTTTGGCCACTGGTACTCAGTTGCTCACTTACGTAATTTGCACCAAAGGCAATTGATGAGTCAATTGAATCAATAGCGTAGCGAGTCCATAAACCTGCCTGGTGGCGTGGTGCATTAGCAAAGCGCGAACCATCTCCAAATGTATTTGAAAGCGTATCACCCGTTACGCCGTCTACCACTTGCGTATCGTTGTAAGCGTAGTTAGCCGTTACGGTCCAGTGCGCTGATAAATCGCCGACTAAAGTTGTTTCAAATCCTCGGCTTTCTACTTCACCTATATTTAAAAGTGCAGCAATTCCATCTCCAGCTCCCGTATCGTCAGGGTTGCTCATTACCACGTTTTCTTTATTAATTTGGTAAATTGCAAAGGTGCTCATTATTTTGCCGTCGAGCCATTGGTTTTTCATACCCAGCTCGGTTTGCTTGCCGGTTTCTGGTTCTAAATTACCTTCGCCTTCTACATCTTCTTGGTCGGCTGACGATGTAGGGTTAAAGCTCTCTGAGTAATTAATATATACCGATGTGTTTTCTACTGGCTGATAAGTAACAGCAACGCGCGGCGTTATATCGTTATCTGAGTAACTAAAACCTGTTTCTTGATTAAACTCTTTAAAATGGTCATAGCGCAAACCTGCAATTATTGTCCACTGCTCGCCTATGCTAATTACGTCTTGCGCGTATACACCAAATCGGTCGGTATCTACGCCATCGCGGTTCATATCGGTAAGGTTATAAGTACTTGGATCGGTTTCACCGTAGTTTAAATTAAAAATATTTAAATTAGCGACGCCATCGGCCTCATATCGGGCGCGAAAGTAGTCATATTCGGTATCAACGGTGTGGTAATCACCACCAAATAAAAACTGATGGGTTAATTGTCCTTGTCCAAAGTTATAAACAAAGTCGGTGGTTACACTTGCCTCTTTATTGGCACGAAATTGCTTACGGTATTCACGCTTAATCGTTTCATCGTCAATATTGGCAACGCCATCACCGTTTACATCTACCCAGCTTTGCGACTCATGGTAGGCTTGGTCTCGCTTGTTATCCATGTAACGAAACGTAGTACTTAACGAAAAATCATCATTAAAATAATGGCTAAGTTCTGCTTGAAGCACCAAAGCTTCCATATTTTGATAATCAAACGACTCATTCGCGTTATAACTTGGGTCAACTAAAAAGTTACCGTTGTCATCTACCGGTACGCCACGTAAGCGGTTTCCGCCTAGGTCTTGTTTAATGTAGTCAACACTTGTGGTTAAGGTCGTTGAATCTGTTAAATCAAATAACAATCCGCCTGTCAGCTCGGTGTTTTTTGAGTCTGCATTGTTACGAAAGCTGTCTTGCTCTTCATAGTAACCACCCAATCTATAAGCCATTGTATCGCTTAAACCGCCGGTCATATCAAGTGATGCACCACGGGTGTTGTAGTTACCCAAAGTAAGCTTTAGTTCGCGTTTTTGTGTGTAGCTTGGCTTTTTGGTTACGTAATTAATCATCCCACCAGGTTCGCCACCGCCATACAAAGCAGAGGCAGGCCCTTTTAATACTTCAACACGTTCAACATTAAATAACTGCGGTACACCAAAGCCCGAATATGGGTCGCCACGCACACCATCATAAAATACATTGGCGTCATCTCTAAAACCACGAAAAGTTACACCTGAGTAGCTGTATTCACTCACACCCGCAATCGAGCGGTATAAATCGGTAATGTCGCGCGCGGCTTGGTCAATAATAAGTTGCTCGGTTAATACCTGCGCAGATTGCGGTAATTTAATAAGATCTAAATCCGTTTTAGTACCAATTTTACTTTCGGTTTCTAGGTAAAATTGCTGGGCACGGCCAGTTACTTCTATTTTTTCAATATCGTTATTTTTCTCGGCAAATGCCACATTAGAAAAAGCAGAAAAAGACGCAGCAATACTGAGCGCCAAATATTTTTGGTTAAACATATTGATCCAAAGAAGAGGTTTATAAAACACTGCGAATGATAACGACTATCATTAACATGTGCAATGTAAATAATTTCATATTCATCCTTATTTTTCGAATGAAGAGTTTTTGAGTAACACACTAAATTTGCAGCTCAGCATTAAAAAAATTAATTAGCATTACTGGAATACAAAATTGATATAATATAACATACCTTTAATTGTAATTTAGTAAGATTATTAAATGATAAATAAACTGCCCGTCACAGTGTTATCAGGTTTTTTGGGGGCTGGTAAAACCACTGTACTTAGCCATATTCTTAATAACAGGCAAGGTAAAAAAGTGGCTGTTATAGTTAACGATATGAGCGATATAAATATCGATGCAGCCACTATTAAAAACGATGTATCGCTCAATCACAGTAACGAAAAGCTCGTTGAAATGAGCAACGGTTGTATTTGCTGCACCCTACGAGAAGACTTACTTGTTGAAGTGGGCAAACTTGCCAAAGATGGGCGTTTTGATTACCTCGTTATTGAATCAACCGGTATTTCTGAGCCATTACCTGTAGCCGAAACCTTCACATTTGCCGATGAAAATGGCGTATCACTGGGTGATATTGCCACCCTTGATACCATGGTAACGGTGGTTGATGCCGTTAACTTTTTAAACGACTACGAACAAGCAAATGATTTACAAGATACTGGCGAATCGTTAGGAGAAGACGACGAGCGAAGCGTAGCCGACCTACTTGTTGACCAAGTTGAATTTGCCGATGTAATCTTAATTAGTAAAACTGATTTAATTACAAACGATGAATTAAATAAACTCACTGCCATTTTAAATACGCTTAATACTCAAGCTAACATTATTCCTATTTCAAACGGCCATATTAATATTAACGAAGTGCTAAACACGGGTTTATTTAATTTTGAACGTGCCCAACAAGCACCGGGGTGGCTTAAAGAAATGCGTGGTGAACATATTCCCGAGACTGAAGAGTATGGAATTAGCAGCTTTAATTACACTGCGCGCCGCCCATTTGACCCAGAAAAGTTTTATAACTTTCTTCATAGCACCGAACAATTTGGCAAACTTATTCGCTCAAAAGGTTATTTTTGGTTAGCAACACGCCCTTTATTTTGCGCGCAGTGGAGCCAAGCAGGCGGTATAGCTCATTACGGATTTGCTGGTATGTTTTTTAAAGCCATCCCCCAAAAAGACTGGCCTACAGAGCCTGAACTGCTTGCTGACATAAATAATAAATGGGTAGAACCCTTTGGTGACATGCGCCAAGAGCTTGTGTTTATTGGTCAATCATTAAATAAACAAGCGATGATTAAAGCGCTTGATGACTGCCTACTACCAGAAGATGCGGTACTTAAGGGTAAGGACTTTTGGAGAACCTATAACGACCCGTTTCCTATTTGGGAGGAAGAGTAATGAATGCCCTAGCCCCAATAACTGCGCAAATAAAGCCTGCGGAACCGCTGTACCGAAAAGCAGCTAAAGAGTGTGACGCCGATGTATTGCCACAAATTTATAACCAAGACACTAACATTGTTATTTGGCAAAGAGACCTTGAGCAAACATTAACAAATGCAGTTAATACTCTCATTAGCGCAAATGCTTTAAAGCCACTAGAACTTGCGGTATCGCCCGATGATGCGTTTGATCAATTAATAAAAACGCTTAAGCCAGAAGATAATAACCGCGATGAAGTTAAAGCGCTGTGTGAAGATATCGCACTGTTGGTTGAAATGTTTTGCTGCCTGTTTGATTTAAAACGCGCCGGTTTAAGGCTAAAAATATTAGATAAACCCATGTGCCCGCGTTTTCATGTAGACAAAATTCCGTGCCGGCTAGTGACTACCTATCAAGGTGTTGCTACGCAGTGGTTAAATCACAGCGATGTAAACCGCTCAAAGCTAGGTACTGGTAATTTAGGTAGACCCGATGAAGAGTCTGGCTTATTTAAAAGCCTAAATAATATTAATCAACTCAAGCAAGGTGATGTTGCCCTGCTTAAAGGCGAGTACTGGGATGAAAACGAAGGTGCAGGGCTTGTACATCGCTCACCAGCGGTGGCTGCAAACGAGCAACGCTTATTACTTACGCTCGATTTTATCTAAAATTTGTTGTGGTGATAAACGCTAAGCTAGTACGCGTTTATCACCCTAGCGATTACTTCGTACAAACCTTGTGTATTTACAGGTTTAGATACAAAATCGTCCATGCCCACACTTAAACAGCGCTGTTTATCGTCTTCGTAGGCATTAGCGGTAATTGCAATAATGGGCACATGTGCCTTAGTGTTTGCTTCGTTAGCACGTATTGTTTGTGTACATTCGTAACCATCCATATTTGGCATTTGGCAATCCATTAAAATTAAGTCAAAGGTGTTACCCTTAAGCACTTTTAACGCTTCAATTCCATCGTTAGCCATTGTAAGTTGTATATGAGTTGGCTCTAACATTTTTGCAATTACTTGGCGGTTTATGGGGTTGTCTTCTACCAATAGTAATTTTTTGCTACCAAGATCAGGTACTGATTGCGACTTTACTGCGGCTGTGGGCTCTATAAACTCAGCTTTAGGCGCATTAATGTAAAACTTGAGCATGCTGCCTTTACCGGGTTCACTATTTAAAGATATTTCACCCTGCATTTTTTTAATTAACCCTTGGCTAATGGCCAAACCTAGCCCGGTACCGCCATATTTACGCGCAACACCTACATCAGCTTGAGTAAACTCACTAAACAATAACGATTGCTGATCTTTTTCTATGCCTATGCCGCTATCAGACACACTCACAAATAATTGCTGGCCACTGTAATCAAACGATAAACGCACAAACCCGCGCTCAGTAAACTTATACGCGTTAGATAATAAATTAATAATAACTTGGCTTAAGCGTAAATCATCTACGTTAATACAATCTGGCAAGGTGTTACTACACTGAACTATAAACTGCACATCGTCAGAGCTTACAATGGGTGAAAACAACGATTTAATATTTTCGATAAACGGCGCTAAGTTTGTTGGGCGCGGGCTAATTTGCATTGCATTAGCCTCAATTTTAGAAAAATCTAAAATATCGTTTAAGATTTTTAATAAGTTTTGAGCACTTTTTTGTTGCGTATCTAAAAGATCTCTTTGCTCGTCGGTTAACGAACTATCACGCAGCAATACTTCACCCATGCCCAAAATACCGTTCATTGGGGTGCGTAGTTCATGACTCATATTTGCTAAAAACTGCGATTTAGCCACATTAGCTAAATTAGCACGCTCTACTGCTTGCTTAAGCTTGTTAGTTTGCTCAGCAACTTGTTTTTCTAGCTGCTGGTTAAACTCACTGAGTTGTTTGTTTAGGTCTTGGTTTTTTATATTTGACGCTTGCAGGTTTTCTATTGAATGCTGCAGCGCAGTGGCTAGCATTTCAAACTGCTGTTGTAGTTGCAATACTTCTTGCCAACTTGAATCTGTATTAAAAGTATGTTTTTTTGATTTATTAAAGCTTTGCATTAAATTAGTTAAACCACTAATTGGCTGCACTAATAAGTTTGCAAGTTGGCGTACAAACAGCACCACCATAATAATTAGCATAGCGCCTAGCAAGATACTTGGCAGCCATGCTTTAGCTACAGCCATACTCAAATGTTTACGATTATAAAAAGTGATTACTTGCCATTTGCTCTGCGGATTAACATATCTAGAACTATGGTAAACCTCATTATTATTGGAGCGAAATAAATTTTTATCGCCCATATTACGCGTATTAAAACCATCTTCGTTAAAGTCGGTTAATATTTTAAACTGCTCAAGCGAGCTAAAAACCACTTTTTGCTTATCATCCAGTACAACTAATTCGCCAGTATTTTCAAATAAATTAGGAATAAACTGCTCTAATCGTCCAAGCTTTAACGACCCCTCTACTACGCCGAAAAACTCACCATCACGATAAATAGGTGCCGACAGCGCAACAATGGCTTCATTGCCAAGCCCTCGACCTTGAAACACACCACCGCTATAACCGAGAGGATATTGCTTAGCCTGATTAAAGTACTCGCGATCAGTGACATTACGCTGCGCCTTAGTTAACCCCGCTATAAGGTTATTAGGCGACGTTATTTCAACGTAGCCGCTAGGGTTTGCATACAAGCTTGTAGCAAACCCTGGAAATAGATTCATTAGCCTTTTTAACTGCTGTTCACTATCTGTGCCCGCGCTTATGGCGTCGCTACTCATTACAATGGCATTTTTATGAAACGTTAAATAATCACTTAATTGAGTGCTTATATATTTGGCTTTTTCTTCAAGCTGGGCGTCTACCTCATACTCTAACCGAGAGTGGTGATCGTTCACTAAAATTACACTGGTAAGCAGTATAACCAATATAATAATAACGCTTACAACATAGCTAAGAATGCGAGCAAGAGGCCTGCCCTGATAGGCACGGCTGGCGTGGGGTACAAATACACTAAATAAATCAACTAAAGCTAAGCTAATTAACGCATTTATGAGGTACTTTGATATTGCAACAACTAGCGTTAACCATGGCAGACCAATAAGGAACTGCCCTATTCCCCAAATTATAGGTAAACCAACTAACAGCCAAAAAACAGTACCAAGAGGGAGTATGGGTTTAGAGCGGCGTAAACAAAAAGTGTAAAGCCAAAAAAGCTCGAGTAAATAAACAATACTCGGCCAGCAATGCCCCCACCTATAAAGTAAAAAGCCAGATACGATCGCAAGGCTTAAGCACGCATAACGCAGCCCAATAAACACTAAGCTACATAATACAAATACTTGTCCAAATAAAAACTCAGAACTGTCGAAAAAATATAACGGCGAGAGGTTAACTAAACCCCCTAGCAACCCTAATAAAACAGCGAGTGTCCACTTACTTCTTTGAGGCATTACTTCAACCCTAGAGTACTTTGTTAACACGCAGTGTTAAATTAATATAATTGCTACATTATTGCGTACAAGTTAAAAGTTGTCTAGCGAGAAAAGGAGCTGGAAACTATTAGGTATTATGGATTAATTTAGTGAAAAAATATAAATATTAAGGAGTTAGCGATATACACCCAATGTTGCTTGAAGTATAAGTTGGCATAACCAAACTCGGTTTTATTGGTCCACAGCGACAAAAGTGAAGCGTAAGTTGACATAGAGTTGAATCATAAAATGGCATAAAGTGACTGGTTTTCTTAAATTAAAAGCTCCTGATACCAAAGCCAGTTTTTTAATGCTAAAAAATTCCGATTAATTTAGTAGAAATAGATATTTCTCATTAAGACTTAAACACCGTTAAGTTTCAATTTTTGATGGTGAAGAAAATGATTGGATAAATTTTATGGGATATCTATGTCGATGACATGACGTACCGATTCGCAACGAACGATTATATTAACACATCAAGAATAGTGGAAATATCACCTCAGAACCAGCTAATCAAAACAGTCAGTGGTAGCCTTTATCAAGTTATTGGAAAAGGAAAAAAGCCGAAGTGCAAATGTGAGTGAGCCATTTAACAATTTGGTTAATGCTAAATTATGTCATCTTATGCTTCTTGTTTATGCCATCTTTTAGTACAAATATGTCAACTTATACTTCAAACAACACCCAAATGAGGAATTTGGGTGGCAGTCTTACCAGCCACATCTCGGCACACACGTCACAAACTGTGGCTGCTCCCTTCCGGGCCTGACCAGGTTCGCCTGCTAGTGTTGCGAGAGGACCAATAAGACTACCATTGAGGGCCTTGGTTGGCGCGGGAAGGATTATCTCTACTTTTGCTCTGTTATTCAAGGGATAATCTAAAAAGAAAGTGCGATTGCATACTTCATATACAATCGCGACGTGTTTAGCTGTTTTAGTGCGTATTAATTGTTCTCTAACTGCGCTTTTATATTACGAAGTGCTGCTTTTACTTTTTTCATGTTTTCTGGACCCATACGTAAAAGCTGTTTTTGCGCAGCAGGTAATTGCTCCCACTCCGAAAACGCATACTGATACGTCACTGAGTCGCGAAGTAACGGCAAGTCACCTTCAGGCTCTGGCGTATCAAGTAATAAATCGATTGCATCGGTTAGCGTTTGATTAAACTCATCATCTCCATAACCAATTTCACTGTATGCATTATTTATAAGTGGCTTGTACTCTTCGTACATGCGAACGGCTTGCGCTGCACTCATACTGGTAAATATTTTCACATACGGGGTATAACGCTCGTAGCTGTTAGGGTTAATTGTGAGGATATCCCCTTCATTAACGCTAAATTTCTCTTCTGGCTGTACAACAGGCGTGTGCTTTTTAGCTACCTTACCTTTAGCTAGGTTATCTACAAATACAACACCACGGCGAATTACATCGTCGGTCACCATTAGGCTCATTACTGAGTCGCTTAGGTACTCATCCATTTTAGCAACCACAACTGCATCACTTTCGTTAAGTGTTGGTAGTGGCTCTACTTCAGGCTCCGGCTCACTCGGGCTTTGTGCTGGTACTTCAAGCTCGGCTGGTTTTTCTGGCATTACAGATGGCGCGTCTACCACTGGGTCATTCTCGGGTTTAAGCTCCATCATAGGTTGCTCTTTAACTGCGGGCTCTACCTCAGTGCGTGTTTCTTGCTCGTCACTTGGTGTGAGCAATACGAAGGCGGCCGCACATGCTACGACTATTAAAATAATAACGGCGAAAAGAATATTGTTATTAGGTGGACGTTTTTGAACATCTGATGCTTCTGGTTTATCTGACATACGAACTCCATAAAAATTAAAATGCGATATCACTTAGAGTACGCTAAGTGGATTAAATTCATTCTTACACAAATACTATGACATTTTATAATACGGCAATTATAGCAAAGTAAGTTACCTACTAAATTGGGTGATTAAATAATGTAATAAGCATTAGGGCAGTTATCCTTTGATTCTTCTAGCTTAAAGACTTACAGTTAATAAATAAAGTAAAGACGTAGAACAGTTTAACCACCAATATGAAAATCAAGCAAGTTGATCCACAAAAACCTAAAACTGCCTTATTACTTACAGGTGGTGGCGCACGAGCTGCTTATCAAGTCGGTGTGCTAAAAGCGCTAGCTCATAGTATGCCTCGTACTGCTCCATTGCCATTTAGAGTAATAAATGGCACCTCCGCTGGCGCTATTAACTCTGCTGCATTGGCATGTTACGCTTCTTGTGCGCATTTGGCTGTACGAAAGCTCGAATCAGTTTGGAAAAACTTTTCAACCTCTATGGTCTATAAAAGTGACTTTTTAAGCGTGTTTGGTCATATTGCTCGCAATATCTTAACGAGCTTTCAGTCAGAGCATATTAACCACCCACCAGCGAGCTTACTAAATAACCGCCCTCTGCGTAGTTTATTAAACGAGATTTTAGATTTACACCGCATTGAGCGCAATTTACACCGTAATTATTTAGATGCGCTGTCTATTACAGCCTCAAGTTATACAACGGGTGACTCGGTTGCATTTTTTCAATCTAATACGCAAACATCGTGGCAACGCGCTAAACGCGAAGGCCGCGCAACTCGTATTAATGTTGAGCACTTAATGGCATCAAGTGCCATTCCTATGGTGTTTCCAAGTGTAAATATTTATAACCATTACTTTGGTGATGGCTCTATACATCAACTTTCTCCGCTGAGTCCGTCGATTCATTTAGGCGCTGAAAAAATATTTATTATTGGGGTAGACCAACCTAAAGAATTACACCCGCCGGGTTATTCGCCGCATTATCCTGGACTCTCTGCTGTTGCGGGGCATTTACTCGACAGTGTATTTACCGACACTATGCAATCGGATTTAGAGCGCTTGGCTCGTGTTAACCGAACATTAGGGCTATTACCCGCTCGTGACAAACATCAAGAACTTAAACAAATAGATACCTTTGTAATTAACCCATCGCAAAACTTTAATGCTATTGCAGCGCAGTATTACGATGATATGCCTTGGGCTATTAAAGTATTGCTACGTACCATAGGTGTTAAAAAACATTCGCAATCGAGCTTAACCAGTTATCTATTGTTTGAAAAACGCTACACCCAGCATTTAATGCAAATTGGTTATGAAGACGGTATGAAAAAATTACCGGAGATACGCAAGTTTTTAGAACTAGATTAAGCCCAAACAGAAACGTTATTCTATTCCGTCGAGCAGGTAGTGCTCTACCCGCTCAACACGCCTTGGTTTACCTTGTAACACTAAAACGTCATTAGCCAATAAGGTTGTTTGTGCTGATGGCGTGTCTATTTCGGCCCCTTCTCTGCGCAGTGCTTTTACCAGTACCCGACGCTTTTCTAAATTTAAATTTTCGATTGTTTTATTAACTGCATAAGCTTTATCAGGCAGAGCAACCACATGTAAGTACTCTAACCGGTCACTTGATGTATCTTCGTTATCTTTAAAATAGCCTGCATAAAAGCTTTGCATTAACGGATAACGATTACGACGCTCTTTACTTACTCTTCGCACAATACGCGTCATCGGTACTCCCGACATAGACAACACATGCGACACGAGCATTAAGCTTGCCTCTAACGACTCAGGTACTACTTCGGTTACACCTAGCTCTTTTAAATAATCTAGCTGGCTATCGTCACGGGTACGAATGAGTATTTTAACATTGGGTGCTATTTGCTTTATGGCATCAATAACAACCTGTGCGTGATCAAACTCTGTAAAAGTAATAATAACCAAGCGAGCTCGCTCTACTCCTGCGCACTTTAAAATATCTTTTTGTTTAACATAGCCAAATATGACAGGCTCACCTGCCGCTTTGCCTTCTTGTACTAAAATTGGGTTACTTTCAATCGCAACATAATCAATTGCTTCGGGCTTTAAAAAACGCGCTATAGTTTGCCCAACTCGCGAAAAACCACAAATAACAACATGGTCGCTATAAAGCGTACTACTTTGTGGCTCACTCTCGAGCGCCAAACTTGGGCGATCGAGTATGCCTAAACGCTTTAAAATAAATGGCGTTTTATCAATCAAAAATGGGGTAAATGCCATTGAAAGCACACCAAGGGCAATTAAAAATGAAGCTTGCTCTGAATTTAATAATTGATGCTGGCCAGCGAGTGCAATAAGTACAAAGCCAAACTCCCCCATTTGCCACAGCATAATGCCACAGGCGAGTGAATCTTGGTTTCGCTCATGCATTAGCCGCGCGCTAAATGCTACCACTGCAATTTTTAATACCAGTAAACCCAGCAAGGCGCCAATAATTATTACGATATGTCCTAGTACAAATAAAATATCTAGCTGCATACCTACAGTAACAAAAAATAGCCCCATTAAAATATCGCGAAATGGGCGTATATCGGCCTCTAACTGATGCCTGTAATGGCTCTCACCTAACATCATTCCGGCTAAAAAAGCACCTAGCGCCATAGACAAGCCAAACATATACGTTAAAAAGCCTGCAAACAACGCGACTAATATGGTGGTAAGTACAAATAACTCATCGGTTCGTACTTGCGCTATTTCTTTAAACACAATAGGCAATACCCATTTACCAATTGCCCAAAGAAGCACACATACAAATGCGCCTTTACTTAGGGCAAACGCTAAAGCCCAGCCAATACTTTGAGAGTCACTTGATGCAAATAAAGGAAGTATTATTAATAAAGGAACAACAGCAATATCTTGAAAAAGCAGCACACCAACGGCTAATTGCCCACGGCGCTGATTAAGCTCACCCGTTTCTTTTAATAACTTAACAACTACGGCGGTTGAAGAAAGCGCCATAATTGTGCCGATGGTAAAACTGGTGAGTAATGAAAAATTTAAGCAATATAGAATAATAATGAAGAGTAAACTGGTTATACCTACTTGTAATGAGCCCAAACCAAATACTAGATTTCGCATTGCCATTAGCCGAGAAATAGAAAATTCTAGCCCTAAACTAAATAACAAAAACACAATACCCAGTTCAGCTACAAACTCTATTTCGTGAGATTGTGCAAGCCAGCCAATACCATGACTACCGGCTAAAACCCCCGTTGCTAGGTACGCTAAAATAGGCGGCAAGCCAATGCGCTTAAAAAACCACACAAAAAGAACTGCCGCGACTAATAAGCCAAAAATTTGAGCATTAATACTTTGCAAATGCAGCCTCGCGTTTAAATTAAACTAGTAGCTTGTAAGTAAATATAACAACCATATGTTTTTCATGCAATTTTAAAATGTGGCACAAAAATAGCTTGGTTATTGCAAAGTAACACCCTCGGGGGAGAATTTAATGGAAAACGTCCATATTTTGACGCAGCGTGTGTCTGGTCGCGGTGATTTTTTGCCGTTTTCGGCTGAACAATCACCTACAAATGAAATAACTGAAACGCATGAACTCGTCGCAGAGCTACAAACAAGCTTAGTGATCGAGGATGTTCTGGCTATTTACGCTAAATTTGCAAAACAATTGCTCAATTTTTCTGGATTGCAGTTTCAATCAACTTTAGGTACTGCTCAAACATCACAAAGTGATACAAATAGTACACCCTATATTTTTGATTTAGCGATTAATAAAGACCACTTAGGGCAGCTAATTTATTTTAGTAAATTCCCGCTTGGTCACGCAATTGAGAAAAAATTACATACATTACATACTGCGCTGGTTTATCCACTTCGTAATGCGATGATGTATAGCCGCGTACTAAAGCTTGCCACAAAGGATGCGTTAACCGGTTTAAATAATCGTAGTCAATTTAATGACTTTTTACTTCAAAAGCTTGAAAACTGTCGCCGTTATCAACGTCCATTTAGTTTAATGTTGCTTGATTTAGATAACTTTAAACAAGTTAATGACAACTTCGGCCATAAAATTGGTGACGATACACTTAAAGAATTTTCAAAAGTACTGTGTAGTAGTATACGCGGCACTGATTCGGTATTTAGATTTGGTGGTGATGAGTTTGCTTTACTTATTGAAGACCCTGAGTTTACAACTAATAAAGTGATTGCTGAGCGGATAATGTGCTTAGTAAGAAAATCGCCATTAATGTCTAAATACAAAGTAACAACTAGTATTGGTTTTACTTTAGCTAACAGCCAAGACAGCGAAACTGAAATATTTGCTCGCGCCGATAAAGGTTTATACAAAGCAAAAGCATCTGGTAGAAACTGCGCAAAAGCATATTAGTCTTTACTTAGCTGCATTAAATAAAAAGCCTAGCTTCCCCCGCTAGGCTTTTTATTTACCAATTTATAAATAAACAAAGCAGCACAAAAACCAAAAAAGAATCCGCTAATTAAATTAAGTAATGCGGTAATAGTAGCAAGCGGTGTAAATAACACTAAAAGCAGTGGCAGGCTCACGCCTAAAATAAAAAACAATCCACCTTTACCTAACCAATAAGCTAATAAAAGCACTGCAGATACAATTCCACCCGCAACTGCATAACCTAGCGTAACTATATTTAGCTCAAGTGAAATATTAGCAATAATAGCTATAACGGCCGTTATTAGCATACCCATTGGCGCTTTAGTAACTAACGACAAACCAACATGCGGCTGTTTACTCATTTATTTACACTCCCAAAAAATACCATTTTCATCAACATGCTTAGCACTTATAAATAACCAACCACTTGAACTAATTCATCATTATAAAAAATAAGTGGCACACTGGCGCGTAGCCACGGCGCTATTTTTGCATCTTTAAACCAATGCTTAACTGTATTACTACCAGGCTTTTTAAGTGGTTTAATACGTGCGCTATTGCAATTAAAGCGCACTATTACTTGCTCATTTGAGTGTGGAGGTCTTACTCCAAAACCAATGCTTTTAATTAATAAGCGCCCGTCTGCAAGTTTTAGCTGTGAATGATTTAGCTCAATATCTGTTAATACTTCACTCGGTGTTACAAAATACAAATAACCTTGATGACGACGTATTTGCCCATCGAGCAAATCAATACGCATTTGCGCGTCGTTTTTTGCGCACATTGCTTGATTAATAATTTGCTCAAGCTGCTTTTGCGATGGCATGACTTGTGTAAATAATGCAAGCCACGCACGTACTATATTTGCAATACGCGCTGAGCTGTATTCACTTATTTGGCTAATGCACAGTGCTTGGTGCTCGTTAATACACTTATTTAAATCAAGCTGAGTGTACTCATCAAGTAGTGTTTGCTGCTGTTGTAGTAGCTCAATACTTCGTGCTGTACATTGTTCAAACCCAGTAAAACGCTCGGCTAACACAGGTACTATTTTTGAGCGTAAAAAGTTACGGTCAAAACTTTCATCTGTATTAGAGTCATCGGTTATGTGGCTAATACTAAACTGCGCTGCAAACGCTTCTATATCGCTGCGAGCTACATTTAGTAATGGTCTAAAACATATACGCCCACTTTGCAGAAAGCGCTCTTTATACATAGAACCAAGCCCTTTTAAACCTGAGCCACGCTTTAAGCGCAATAAAAACGTTTCCACTTGATCGTTTAAGTGTTGGCCCAGTAAAATAATGCTGCCTTGTGGGCTTAGTTCATCAAGTGCTTTATAACGGGCGTCGCGTGCTTGGGCTTCAAGACTTGTGCGCGACTGCTGCTCAATTACAACTTTTGCGGCTTTAAAAGGCACATCAAGCTCAATACATATGTTTTTGCAAAAGCGTTGCCAGTCATCGCCATACTGGCTCAAGCCATGGTGAACATAAATAGCCGATACATCAATTGCAGGGTTATCGGCCCTTAAAGCACGCATTAAATGCAGCAACACCACAGAATCAACACCACCAGAAAGCGCCACAGTAAAAACAGTGTTACCTTGCTCAATATAGCTATTTAGTGATTTTTTTAATTGCTGATAAATTGCTGTTGTATGCATATGGCCGCACTTTTATATAAAAACTCTGAACATTTTAAAGCAAAAAAGCCGCATAAGCGGCTTTTTTTAACAATTAATGTGTTTAGCAATAACCAAACGACATTAAACGTTTGTAACGTTGATCAAGCATTTCTTCAAGCGTAAGCGCTTGTAAGTCTGCTAGGTCACGCTTAAGACGTACTTTTAAGTTACGTGCCATAGCATCGTAATTACGATGTGCACCACCTAGAGGCTCATCAACTAAGTTGTTGATTAAGTCTAGCTCTTTAACGCGCTCTGCGGTTACACCCATTGCTTCTGCTGCAAGCGGTGCTTTGTCAGCGCTTTTCCAAAGAATAGACGCACAACCTTCAGGCGAAATTACAGAATAAGTGCTGTACTGCAACATGTTAACTCTGTCGCCAACACCAATTGCTAATGCACCACCTGAACCGCCTTCACCAATAACTGTACATATTGTCGGCACTTTAAGTGACGCCATTACTTTTAAGTTACGTGCGATTGCTTCAGATTGACCACGTTCTTCAGCGCCAACACCTGGGTATGCACCTGGTGTGTCAATAAAGGTCATGATTGGCATTTTAAAACGCTCAGCCATTTCCATTAAGCGTAATGCTTTACGGTAACCTTCTGGCTTTGGCATACCAAAGTTACGTTTAATTTTTTCAGCAGTATCACGACCTTTTTGTTGGCCAATAACCATTACTGGTTCGCCATCTAAACGCGCAATGCCACCTAAAATAGCTGGATCGTTAGCAAAAGTACGATCGCCAGCAAACTCGTCAAATTCCGTGAAAATGCGCTCGATATAATCTCGAGTGTATGGACGCAACGGATGACGTGCTAACTGTGATACTTGCCAAGCGCCTAAATTAGAAAAAATCTCCTGTTTTTGTTTGGCACTTTTTTCTTTTAATTTGCTGACTTCCTCTTCTAACTCAAGGTCTAATTCGCCAGCGCGGCTGATACTTTGTAATTCTTCAATTTTTGCTTCTAATTCTGCAATTGGAAGCTCAAAATCAAGATAATTGAGGCTCATGCTCTAAACTACCTAATTAGTTAAATTCTAGTTCTACATCTTGCGCAGCCATTAGTGATAACTTATGGATTAAGTCGTCACTTGGCGTAACACACCATTCGATTCCAAGAGTTAATTGCGCCAACGCATCTGGACGTTGGTAATAAACCTTGATCGGACACGTTCCCATTTTATAGGGTTCGAGTACTTTTTGTAATTTATCGAAGAAACCTGCCTCGATTTGCACCATGTTCAGCGTCATTTTAATCGCTTTAATACGCTTTTCACGCGCTTGAGCAATGGTGTTTATTTCTCTGGCGGTCATTGTAATACCACCGGAGAAGTTATCAAAGCTGACCTGTCCAGATATTACCAAGATATTGTTAACTTGGAGCATATCTTGGTACTTTTCAAACTCGTCTGAATACAAGCGTACATCAATCCGTGCACTCTTGTCATCTAAAGTTACTAAGGCCCAACGATTTCCTTTTTTATTAATTAATACTCTAGAAGCAATAACTAAACCAGCTGCCGTTGCAAACACATCACGATTAGTTGGCTGTAAATCAACTATTTTTCCACTAGTGTAATGCCTAAGCTCACGGCGGTACTGATTTATTGGATGCCCAGTTAAATAAAGGCCTAGCGTCTCTTTTTCGCCATCTAACCACTCGTTATCAGTAAGCCCTGTGGCTTTAATAAAAGCTTGTTCAACTTCATCAGGCTCAGTGGCTAATAAACCAAATAAGTCACTTTGTCCTAATTGCTCAGCTTTGTTGTGTTGATCGGCCGCACGCATAGCATCTTTTAAACTGGCTAGTAATGTAGCACGCCCAGATTGGGTTTTTTCTGGCCCTAATTGGTCCAAAGCACCTGCGTAAATTAATTTTTCAGTAACACGTTTATTTAAGCGTTTTAAATCAACACGCGCACAAAAATCAAATAAATCTTTAAATGGGCCACCTTTTGCACGCGCTTCTAAAATTGCTTCAACCGGTGCCTCACCTACGCCTTTTATTGCGCCAATACCGTAAACAATTTCACCTTCAAGGTTTACTGTAAACTTAAACTCACCTGCATTTACGTCTGGTGGTAATAAGGTGAGCTTCATGTTTTCACATTCATCCACCAAAATAACTATTTTGTCGGTGTTATCCATATCGGCCGACATTACCGCAGCCATAAACTCTGCAGGATGATGCGTTTTCATCCACAATGTTTGATACGATACGAGTGCGTAAGCTGCTGAGTGAGATTTGTTAAAACCGTAACCTGCGAACTTTTCTACCAAGTCGAAGATTTTTATCGCAAGCTCGCCGTCAATGCCGTTATTTCTTGCGCCATCTTCAAATGTTGAACGCTGCTTTGCCATTTCTTCGGGTTTTTTCTTACCCATTGCACGACGCAGCATGTCGGCGCCACCTAGCGTGTAACCTGCTAGTACTTGCGCAATTTGCATTACTTGTTCTTGATACAAAATAATGCCGTAAGTTGGATCAAGTATTGGTTTTAAGCTTTCGTGCTGATACTGCGCATCTGGGTATGAGATTTCTTCTCGGCCCAGTTTTCGGTCGATAAAGTTATCTACCATGCCTGATTGCAGTGGACCTGGGCGGAACAAAGCCACAAGTGCAATCATATCTTCAAAGCAGTCGGGTTTAAGGCGGCGTACTAAGTCTTTCATACCACGCGACTCTAGCTGAAATACAGCGGTCGTTTCGGCGCGAAGTAGCAACTCAATACTTTTTTTATCATCCAGTGGAATGGTGTTTATATCAACGGGGTCTTTACCTTGGCGCTTCATGCGCACATTGGTCATATCGACCGCCCACTGCAATATAGTCAGTGTACGTAAACCCAAGAAATCGAACTTAACTAAGCCGGCTGTTTCTACATCGTTTTTATCAAACTGTGTTACTGGAAACTTACCTTCGTCATCGCAATAAAGCGCAGCGAAGTCGGTAATAGTGGTTGGCGATATTACTACGCCACCCGCATGTTTACCGGCATTACGTGTACACCCTTCAAGGATGCGACACATGTCGATTAAGTCTTTTACCTCATTGTCGCCATCGTAGGCTTCTTGCAAGCGTGGTTCTACATCAAACGCTTTGGCAAGTGTCATACCGGGGTCACCCGGAATCAATTTTGAAATTCGATCAACAAACCCGTAAGGATGCCCAAGCACTCGCCCTACATCGCGTATTACCGCCTTTGCAGCCATGGTACCAAAGGTAATAATTTGCGAAACCGCATCCCGACCATACAAAGCCGACACGTGATCAATTACCTCGTCTCGTCTATCCATACAAAAATCGACGTCGAAATCGGGCATTGATACACGTTCAGGGTTTAAGAATCGCTCAAAGAGTAAGTCAAACTCAAGTGGATCAAGGTCGGTAATTTTAAGCGCGTACGCAACTAACGAACCCGCACCTGAACCACGACCAGGTCCAACTGGAATATTATTATCTTTACTCCACTGAATAAACTCCATTACGATTAAGAAGTAACCTGGGAATCCCATTTGGTTGATTACACCGAGCTCAATTGCAAGACGCTCATCGTATTCAACACGTTTTACTTTTCTATCTTCTTCGTCGGGGAATAAAAACTGTAGTCGCTCTTCTAGGCCGTCTTGTGACACTTTAACTAAAAAGTCTTCAATTTTAAGCGAGCCGGTTGGGTAATCAGGTAAAAAGTAAGTACCTAATTGCACAGTTACATTACAACGCTTAGCGATTTCTACGGTATTTTGTAGGGCTTCTGGAATATCGCTAAACAACTCAGCCATTTGCTCAGGTGTTTTTAGATATTGCTCTTCAGAGAACCGTTTAGGGCGGCGCTTATCATCGAGCGTGTAACCGTCAAAAATAGCAACACGAATTTCGTGCGCTTCAAAGTTTTCTGGCTTTAAAAACACCACTTCGTTGGTCGCTACAACCGGTAGTTGCTCTTTAGCAGCAAGCTCTACCGCCATGTGCAAGTAATCTTCTTCAAGCGGTCGATTGGTGCGAACAAGCTCTAGGTAGTAGTTATCGCTAAAATGCTGCTTATAAAAACTAACAACCGATTCAATTACAGTCGGATTATTTTTTAATAATGCTTTACCTAAGTCACCGTCTTTAGCGCCTGAGAGAATAATTAAGCCTGCTTTTAGCTCAACTAACCACTCACGGTCAATAACTGGGCGATGAAATACATGCCCACGCTGATAAGCTTTAGATATCAGCAAGGTAATATTTTTATAGCCGTCGTTGTCTTTGGCTAATATAGTTAAGCGGCTTGGCTCATCAGGAAACTCTGGGCTTCGAACCCAAAAGTCAGCACCCACTATAGGTTTAATACCTGCATTATGCGTGGCGCCATAAAAACGCACTAAACCACAAAAGTTCATTTGATCAGTAATTGCAATGGCTGGCATTTGCAGCTCTTGCGCTTTTGCGACTATTGGCTTTGTTTTAGCAAGGCCATCAACCATCGAAAAGTCTGAATGAACTCTTAAATGAACAAAATCAGGAGCAGCCATGCTTAGCCCTCACCATTGGCTTGCGCCAAAACGCGCTGCACAGGTTTAAAGCTTTTACGATGCTCGTCAATTGCACCGTATTGTTCAAGCGCTGCAAAGTGCGCTTTAGTGGGATACCCTTTGTGCCCTGCAAAACCATATTCTGGGTGGCATGCATCAAGTTCAAGCATTTCGTCATCGCGCGCTACTTTAGCTAAAATAGACGCCGCTGAAATTTCGGCCACTAAGCTATCACCTTTAACAACAGCTTGTGCTGGCATAGTGAGTTTTGGCAATCGATTACCATCTATAAATACAAATTCAGGTTGTGTGCTTAATGCCTCTACTGCGCGAGTCATGGCAAGCATCGTTGCGTGTAGAATATTTAACTCATCAATTTCTGTTGGACTACAGCGTCCATACGCGTAGCACAATGCTTTTTCTTTTATTTCAATTGCAAGTGCTTGGCGTTTTTTATCCGTTAATTTTTTAGAATCTGCTAAGCCTGCAATTGGTTTAGTGGGATCTAAAATGACGGCGGCAGTGACTACATCACCAACAAGTGGGCCGCGCCCTACTTCATCTACACCAGCAATTAAGGATACATTGGGTCTATCAATTTGCATTTATTAACTCCGCCACAGCATTGGCTGCTTGTTCACTGGCATTTAATCTAATTTTTTCGTGAATAGCTAAAAAGCGTGCTTTTAGCTCTTTGTTATCTGTGTTGAGCATAGGGGTAAGTGCGTTTGTTAAGTTAGTCACATTACACTCGGTTTGTAAAAACTCAGGCACTAGCTCTTCGTCGGCTAATAAATTAGGCAGCGAAAAGTACTTAATATTAAACGTAAATAAAGTTTTAAAAATCCAATAGCTCAACGGCTTTATTTTATAGCCCACTACCATTGGCTTTTTATAAAGCATGCCTTCAAGTGTTGCAGTGCCCGACGCTAATAAAATGGCATTAGCAGCTTGCATCGCTAATTTTGATTGCCCATCAAGCAGATTAACATTAAGGTCAGGCGCGGTGGCGTTTAATATTTCAGTAAACTGCGCTTTGCGCTTTTCGTTTACCAGTGGCACCACAATTTTAAGATTAGGATTTTTAGCTTGCAGCTTTTCAGCTGTTTTAATGTAAGTCTCGCTTAGCAAACCAACTTCAGAGCCTCGACTACCAGGTAGCAGCGCCAGTACTTTGTCATCAAGGCTTAAGCCGAGTTCTTCACGTGCTTTAGTATCGTCGTGCTCAAGCGCTATGTCGTCAGCCAAGGTATGCCCCACAAATGTACATGGCACTTGGTGCTTATCGTAGAACTCTTTTTCAAATGGTAATAATGCTAACACTAAGTTAGTGGCTGCACTTATTGTATGAATGCGCTTTTCGCGCCACGCCCAAACAGACGGACTTACATACTGTACGGTTTTAATGCCCGCATCTTTAAGTGGTTTTTCTACACGTAAGTTAAAATCGGGTGCATCTATACCTATAAATACATCAGGTGGGTTATCTACAAAATGCTGCACGAGTTGTTTACGTATTTTAAGCAAACGTGGTAAACGCCCTAGCACCTCAACAAGCCCCATTACCGAAAGCTCATCCATGTCGTAAAGTGTTTTACAGCCCTGCGCTTGCATTTTAGGTCCTGCTATTCCTTCAAAAATAGCGTCCGGAAAGTGTTTTTTAAGGGCTTTAATTAAGCCTTCACCTAAAATATCGCCCGACAGTTCACCTGCCACAATACCAATACGTAGTTGTTTTTTATCTTTATTCATTTGATTTTATTTCACAAGTAAACCAGGCGTTCATGCTTGTTAGTTTACCGTGTTTTACTGTTTGGTTAAACGCTTTAAATAACTGGTTTTTTATTACCTAAGTTAAGGCTTTATGTTGTTTGTTTTTAATACTGATGTAGCATAGGAAATATATATTACGCTTTACTAATATGTATGTTGACAAAGATTGCACAAACGTAAATACTATTACAAACTTTCAGTAATTACTGAAAGTTCATTAAAACTTAACTTTGCCAATAAAATGTTGCCCTGTTAATCCGTCACTCTCAAGGAGCCAATAATGATAGATGAAACCTTTGTGGATCTATCGCGATTACAGTTTGCTGTTACCGCTCTCTTTCATTTCTTATTCGTACCTTTAACGATAGGTATGACCTGGATTTTAGTTATTATGGAATCGGTTTATGTTATGACCGGTCGCGAAATTTATCGTGATATGACTAAGTTTTGGGGAAAATTGTTTGGTATTAACTTTGCAATTGGTGTGGCAACAGGCCTTACCATGGAATTTGAGTTTGGTACTAACTGGTCTTATTACTCCCATTACGTAGGTGATGTTTTTGGGGCTCCCCTGGCTATTGAAGGTTTAATGGCATTCTTTTTAGAATCGACCTTTGTGGGTATGTTCTTTTTAGGCTGGGACAGGCTTTCTAAACGCCAACATTTAGGCGCGACCTTTTTAATGGCCATTGGTACTAACATGTCGGCGCTGTGGATTTTAATTGCCAACGGTTGGATGCAAAACCCAGTAGGCGCTGAATTTAACTATCAAACCATGCGCATGGAAATGACTAGTTTTGCAGAGCTTGTGTTTAACCCTGTAGCCCAAGTTAAGTTTATTCATACTGTATCGGCAGGTTATGTAGCTGCCTCTATGTTTGTATTGGGTATAAGCAGTTGGTATATATTAAAAGGCCGTGATTTAGCATTTGCTAAACGCTCTTTTTCAGTCGCTTCGGGCTTTGGGTTAGCGTCAATTTTGTGTGTAATTTTACTCGGTGACGAATCAGGCTACGAAGTAGGCGAAGTCCAAAAAGTGAAACTTGCCACAATTGAAGCCGAATGGCACACAGAAGAAGCTCCGGCTGCGTTTACCGCATTTGGTTTTCCTGATTCAGAAGAGCAAGTAACACATGCAGCGGTTAAAATACCTTACGCACTTGGGTTAATTGCTACGCGCTCACTAGATGAGCAAGTAACGGGTATTAACGACCTAGAAAAACAACATGAAGTACGTATTCGCAACGGTATGATTGCTTATGAATACCTTACAAAACTCAGAAACGGTGAAGATACGCCAGATAATATTGCCAAATTTAATACTCTAAAAGATGATTTAGGTTATGGCTTGCTACTTAAGCGCTACACACCAGATGTTGTAGATGCTACTGAAGAACAAATTCAAAAAGCTGTTAAAGACTCTTTTCCTAAAGTAGGCCCTATGTTTTGGTCATTTAGGATTATGGTTGCCTGTGGTGTAGCCATGCTAGGTGTATTTATATTGGCATTTTACTACAACGCACACCGTGTGATTGAGCAAAAACGCTGGTTGTTATGGGCTGCCGTATTGAGTATTCCACTACCTTGGATAGCGATTGAATTTGGCTGGATTGTTGCCGAGTATGGTCGCCAACCTTGGGCTATATCTGAAATACTGCCGACCTTTTTAGCCACGTCGTCACTAACAGTAAACGATATTTTAATTAGCTTAACTGGGTTTATTGTTTTCTATACTGGTTTAGCAATTGTGGAAGGCTGGCTGATGATCCGCTTTGTTAAGCAAGGGCCAAGCTCGCTACATACTGGTAAGTATCATTTTGAATTACCAAACAAAGCTGATAAAACTGAAGGAGAGCAATCATGATTTTTGATTATGAAACATTAAAAATGCTTTGGTGGTTGATCATTGGTGTGCTGCTTATTGGTTTTGCTATTACCGATGGTATGGATATGGGCGTTGCTATGTTGCTTCGCCTCGTTGGTAAAACAGATTCAGAGCGCCGCACAGTAATAAACACAATTGGCCCGCATTGGGATGGTAACCAAGTATGGTTTATAACTGCAGGCGGCGCGTTATTTGCGGCGTGGCCTATGGTTTATGCTGCTGCATTTTCGGGCTTTTACTTTGCCATGATGCTAGTACTCTTTGCTTTGTTTTTTAGACCACTTGGATTTGATTACCGCAGTAAAGTTGACTCAAAACGCTGGCGCAATAACTGGGATTGGGGCTTGCTTGCAGGCAGCGCAATTCCAGCATTAGTATTTGGTGTTGCGTTTGGTAATTTATTTTTAGGCGTACCGTTTAATATTGATAACTTAATGCGTGTTAGCTACCAAGGTTCATTTTTTGGCTTACTTAACCCATTTGGATTACTTGCAGGTTTAGTGAGTATTACCATGTTAGTTGCGCATGCGGGTATGTGGTTACAACTTCGTACAGCAAGTGTGGTCGCAGAGCGTTCGGGTCAATATGGTCGCTATTCTCTTATTGTGTTTATCGTGTTATTTGCTGCAGCTGGTTTTTGGGTGGCTAACTTAACTGGTTACCAAGTTGTATCTATGGCTGATACACAAAGTCATGCAGACCCTCTAGCTAAAATAGTTACTACAGCGCAAGGTGTTTGGTTAAGTAATTACAGCACCCGTCCGTGGACAATGACCTTCCCTATTTTAGCCTTTGCAATGGCATTAAGTGCACTTGTGTTTTCAAAATTAAATAAACCTGCACTTGGACTTATTTCAACAAGCTTAATGTTAATTGGCGTAATTATGACGGCCGGTGTTTCTCTATTCCCATTTATTATGCCATCAAGTAATAACCCTAATATTAGCTTAACAATTTGGGATGCGGTATCGAGCCATAAAACGCTCAATATAATGTTTGTTGCAGTGTGTATTTTTGTACCACTAATTTTGTCCTACACCACTTGGTGTTACGTAAAAATGTGGCGCAGAGTAACGGTAGAAGAAATTGAAAACAACACTCATGGTAGCTACTAAGGAGACTAAACAATGTGGTATTTCGCTTGGATTTTAGGTGTACTTTTGGCCTGTACCTTAGGTGTAATAAATGTAATGTGGTACGAGTTTCATCAAAATAAAAACAGCATTGCTGATGATGAACAAGCCATGCACGATTTATTAAATGATGCTAACAACACAAAAGATGACGACTAACCCCCGACCAGATCGCGCGCAGCAGCAATCACTGCGCGCTTTTTTAAAGCGTCAAAGTAAACCCGCTGCAGTGTGGTTAAAGTTAAGCATTGCACTGGGTACTTTTAACGCACTACTGATGATTGCAGGTGCTTATTTACTGGCTCAAGCTATTCATAATGTAATGTTTGAAGGTAATAACTTAGCCCAAGTCACTCATTTATTATGGCCCTTAGCAGGCATTATTTTATTGCGCGCGGTGTTTTTAGCGTTAAGTGAGCGCTTAAGTGCATTTGCTGCGCTTAAAATAAAATCGGCTATGCGCCAAACACTTCTCCATAAGCTCAGCTTACTTGGGCCTAGTTATATAGAACAACACGGCCAAGGCGCTACATTAAACACCCTGCATAATGGCGTTGAAGCACTTCACGACTATTACGCTAAATACTTGCCAGGTGTTGCTTACAGCGCACTTATTCCGCTGGCAATATTGGTTGTTATTTTTCCGACAGATTATAAAGCTGGGCTGATATTTTTATTAACCGCCCCACTTATTCCTTTTTTCATGATTTTAGTAGGCTCTAAAGCCGAAGCTTTAAACCAAAAACGCTGGAAGCAACTTGCTGTACTGGGCAATTACTTTTTTGACCGCGTGCAAGGTTTAACTCAGCTAAAACTATTTAATGCAACACGTACCGAGCTTAAACAAATAGCTAAAATTTCAGATGATTTTAGACACGCGACACTCGATGTTTTAAAAATCGCGTTTTTATCATCATTTGCACTTGAGTTTTTAGCCACCATTAGCGTGGCACTCGTTGCCGTAATTATTGGTTTTAGACTATTTTTTGGCACTCTTGATTTTGCCACTGGCTTTGTGGTGCTACTTTTAGCGCCTGAATTTTATTTACCACTGCGCCAGCTTGGTAGCCATTACCATGCACGTTTGCAAGGTATTAGTGCGGCGGCCGATATGGTTGCGATTTTAAATGCCCCACTGCCAAGTGACGTAAATGCGCCAGTAACTACAAGCGCACCTGAAAACAATTTAACTTTAAATACAATTAATTCAATAAGTATTACCGACCTTAATTTTATATACCCAGGTAGTAACGAAGGGATTAAAAATATAAATTTAACATTGCCAAATAAAGGCTTAATCGCAGTTGTGGGCAGTAGTGGCTCAGGTAAAAGTACGTTGTTTGATTGTCTATTAGGGTTTCACCCTGAGGTGATTAACAACCTATCTATTAATGATCAGAGTTTAAGTACAACCGATATTACTCACCTGCAAAATAATATTGCATGGATACCACAACAAGCGACGCTATTTTACGACACCATTGCTGCCAACATTAAATTGGCCAAACCCACTGCCACACAGCAAGAGCTTGAACACGCGGCAAAACAAGCTGGTGTGCTTGAATTTATTAATACCCTACCCGATGGTTTTAACACGCTGATAGGTGAGCAAGGCGAAGGGCTTTCTGGCGGTCAAAAACAACGTATTGCACTGGCTCGCGCATTTATAAAACAAGCACCAGTCTTAGTGCTTGATGAGCCCACTGCGCACCTTGATAGCCAAACAGAGCTGCTTATTCAAGATGCTATTAATGAATATGCTAAAAACAACTTAGTGTTAGTTATTGCCCATAGATTAAATACCGTTAAACATGCCAGCAATATCATTGTGATGCACGATGGAAAAATAGCTGAGCAAGGTGACTTTGAAACACTTGCAGCGCAAAATGGTGCATTTGCTGACTTACTAAAAACGGCTGAACAAGGGGTGGTGCATGCGTAATTTTATTCGCTTATTAAAGCTTTGTGCTCCTCATTACAAAGCTATGCTATTGGGTACATTTTTAGCAACGATTACGGTATTAGCTAATGTGGGCCTGTTGGCTATATCTGGCTGGTTTTTAGCATCAATGGCCGCTGCTGGTATTGCGGGCGTACAAATGAATTATTTTACTCCTGCCGGCACGATTCGTTTTTTAGCAATTGTGCGAACAGCATCACGCTATGGCGAACGCCTAGTTACTCATAACGCCACGTTTTTATTACTAAGTGAAATACGTACCAATGTCTTTGCAACGTTAAGTAAGCTTAACAATGTTGATTTAGCAATGAGCCGCAGCGCTGATTTAGTTAACCGATTACAAAACGATGTAGACGCACTCGATAAATTTTATTTAAACGTTTTACTTCCTATGCTGGTCGCTCTTTTAAGTGTGCCAATCATCATGCTGTTTATGTCGGCCTATAATGGCAACGTCGCCCTTATTTGCTTTACTGGCATTATACTTATTGGTGTGGTTATACCTGCCCTACTTAGCGCAAAGCTCACTAGAAACAGCCATAAAGAAACACAACTTAGTGCACAACTTCGCTCTGAGCTTTCAGATACACTTACAGGCCTTAGAGAGCTTAGTATTTACCAAGCCCGTTCGCAGCAACTTAATAAGTGCGACGAATTAAGCGAGCAGTACAATCAGCAATTATTTGTTCGCCACAAAGCACTGGCAAACTCAGATGGGTTAAGCATGTTGGTTGTTCAATTAGCCATGCTTGCTAGCATAGTAACCATAGTGCCACTGGTATACACAAGCAGTATGGTAAATGTAGAACTTGCTATGTTGAGTTTATTTGTACTGGCAAGCTTTGAAAGCGTATTGCTACTACCCAATGCGTTTATAGAGCTTCCAAGTGTTTTAAAAGCAGCAGAGCGATTGTTTACACTTGAAGACAAAGCAGCTAGTTCGCAAATTGAAAGTACACATGTAAACGTTGATGAAAGCTTTAGCGCGCAAAACCACACGTTAGCACTTAACAATATTAGCTACCAATATGGTGAGCAAACAGCGCTTACTAATATCAGTTTTGAGTTAATGCCCCAGCAAAAGGTAGCAATTGTAGGTAGAAGCGGCAGCGGTAAAACGACGCTTGTAAATTTACTTACTGGTTTATGGCCTTTGCAACAAGGCAGCATAACGCTAAACAATCAAAATAGCGTTGTTGACTTACATTCGTTAAATAATGATATACGCGCAAATGCTATAAATATACTCGCCCAGCAGCACCATATTTTTGATGGCACATTAAGTGAAAACTTACGTTATGCCGCGCCAAATGCAACCAAAGAGCAAATGATTGAAGCGCTCGCATTAGCTCAATTGAGCCCATGGTTTAATGAGCTAAAAGAAGGTTTAAAAACACGATTAGGCACTGGCGGGCGTAACGTGTCGCAAGGTCAATCTAGGCGTATAGCCATTGCCCAAGCATTACTTAAAAACCCTGCTATTTTAGTTCTTGATGAACCAACAGAAGGTCTTGATAATCAATCTAAGCAAGGGGTAATGCAAGCAATAATGCATGTTATGAATAACGCCAGCGTGCTCACAATTACGCACGATCCCGCTCTACTTGCTCAAATGGATAATGTTGTATGGTTAGAAGGCGGTAAAGTAGTCGCACAAGGCTCTCATAAAGAGCTCATTGGCACTTATCCCAACTATGTTGCGCTCACTACTCGGTTTTAGTTAAAGTCACCTGAACTTTGGATAATAAATCCTTTAACCAGGGTTCAGGTTGAATAAATCCCTACATCTGCACTATTTTAACATCAGAAAATAAAAGGCAATTTCACTAAGTAACCTGAACTCTGGATAATAAATTTAAATATCACCATAACTCAATACGTTAGTAAACTTCTTAACCAGGGTTCAGATTAAGTAACAATTCCATTTTTAGTTTTTTCAGTTAAACAGTACTGCTTAAACCAACCTGCATAAATTTTTGAGCAATTTAACAAATTAAATTGCCTCTGGGCAAAACCGTACGAGCAGCGCATGTTTACCATTTATTCTACGTTATCGCCTATTTATGGAGAATAACCATACTACATAGGCCCTGTCTTGTCTAAACACCAAGCTTACTGCTGTAAGTTCAGCCTCGAAAGATAAACAGGCCCAAAATGAAGTATTTCTTAATCGATTACAAAAAAAATACTGTGATTACAAATATACACACTTTCTTAAATGCATGATATTTATATGTTATTTTATTGTAAATTAATTATTGCAAAAAAGATCGATTCATCTAATCCTTTTTACTTATTGTTATTATTATTATTTAAAGTGATTATGCCACCGGTGGCATTTGTAGTTCAAGAATAAAACTTGTTAATGATCACTGCAGTCTTAAATACAAAAGTTTTTACACTGAAAACCATTTTAATTGGAGTTAAAATGAAAAAAACTAATATTTTAAAATACTCTTTACACACAACTGCAATATTAGCCGCAATTTATGGCGGCAGTGCCCTAGCTGCAAATGCATCTGGATATGCTTCAACAAACGGTAATACAACAGGTGGTGCCGGTGGTGATGTAGTATATGCAACAACAGGAACCCAAATACACCAAGCTTTATGTAATCGTGCATCGAGTGATACACCAATTATCATTCAAGTTGAAGGCACAATTAATCATGGTAATACAAGCAAGGTATCTGGTGATAGCTGTAACACTGGTCCTGACTTAATTGAACTAAAAGAAATTAGTAACGTTTCTATTATTGGTGTTGGCAGTGGTGCTTTATTTGACCAACTCGGTATCCATATTCGTTCTTCGTCAAACATTATTATTCAAAATGTTCATGTACGAAATGTAAAAAAATCAGGCTCACCAATCTCAAACGGAGGTGATGCAATTGGTATGGAATCTAATGTTCGAAATGTATGGGTTGACCATGTAACACTTGAAGCAAGTGGTGGTGAAAGCAGTGGCTATGATGCACTTTTTGATATGAAAAATAATACAAAATACGTAACTTTATCTTATAGCATTTTGCGTAATTCAGGTCGAGGTGGTTTGGTTGGCTCGAGCGACAGCGATGATGCTAATGGCCCTGTAACATTCCATCATAACTACTATCAAAATATAAATTCACGAACCCCCTTACTCAGACATGCAACAGCCCATGCTTATAATAACTACTATAGTGGCATACAGTCATCTGGGATGAATCCACGCATAGGTGGTAAAATACGTGCAGAAAATAACTACTTTCAAGACTCTAAAGACCCACTAGGTACTTTTTACACTAACGATATGGGATATTGGCAAGTAAGCGGTAATATCTGGGACAATATTGATTGGTCTGAAGATGAAAGTAAGCTTCACCCAGCAGGCCCAAATCCTTCATCAACTACTTCTATTAGCATACCTTATAACTATCAACTGGATAATACTCAGTGTGTTCCTGCAATTATTGCAGCAACCGCAGGTGCAAATAAGGGCTTAAAAGAGTCCAATGGTGAATGTGGTACGACTGAGCCCACAGATCCAACTGAGCCTACTGATCCAACAAATCCACCTGAGCCGACTCCTTCAGGGGAAAATCTTGCTTTGGCTGCAGGTGTAGATGGCAGCTCTAAAGCCAGCGGTACAAGTTATGGTAATGTTAAAGATGGAGATACATCCACTTACTGGTCGCCAAATTCATCTACTGGCACAATAAATATTAAAAACTTAAATACTACAATTAATGCTGTAAAGATTATTGAAGCGTCAGGTGCTCAAGGAAATATTACTTCATGGTCGCTGGTTAATTACGATACAGGCACAACGCTCGCTAATGGCGGGGCTGTACCTAATGTGATCACCTTTTCGAGTGTAAATTTGTCAAAAGTCAGTTTTGTTATTAACTCTTCAAACTCAACACCGAGAGTTGCTGAATTTGAGGTTTACAATGGCTATAACGACTCAGGTAGTTCAGTCACTAATACCCTAGTTAATGGTGTATACAGGGTTACACCTAAGCACAGTGCTAAATCACTTGATGTAGCTAATTGTGCAAATAGCAATGGTGCTAACATATCGCAATGGTCATGGTTAAATAACGATTGTCAAAAATTCAATATATCAACGGTCGATGGTATTTGGCATAGAATTTCACCAGTTAATGCTCCATCGAAGGGCCTTGATGTAGCCGCTAACTCAACGGTTAATGGTGCAAACATTGCTCTGTACACATATACCGGTAGTTATAATCAACAATTTAGATTCCAAGCCGCAGGTACAGGAAAATGGCGGATAATAAATCGTAGTAGTGAACTTTGTTTTGATATTGAGGGAAATAAAGCAAATGACGGAGCAAATCTATTGCAATGGACTTGCAGCGCTGGATCTGAAAATCAAATGTTTGAACTAACGCGACAGTAAACTTTAATAATAAAAAACCACCTTCGATTTCTCTAAGGTGGTTTTTTTAATTAAGAAGCCGTTATCTTACAATACCGCGCTCAGAACCTTTAACAAAGTCGACCATCAATTTCACAGCAGGGTACTTTGCAGCATCTTCACTAAGCGATTCAATCGCTTCGTCTGCACCTAAGCTTTTACGGTAAAACGCTTTGTATGCACGGCGTACAGCCATAATTTCATCACTTTCGAAACCACGACGTTTCATGCCTTCTTTATTGATAGCAGCAGGACCTGCTGGCATACCAATGGTAGTAACAAAAGGTGGTACATCTTTGTTAACACCTGAATACATACCAATAAAGGCATGTGCACCAATTTTACAAAACTGATGAACTCCCGAATTACCACCTAAGATAACCCAGTCGCCTACATGTACATGGCCGGCCACACTTGCATTGTTAGCAAAAATTACGTTATCGCCAATTACAGCGTCATGTGCAACGTGTGTATAAGCCATAAATAAGTTATTACTACCAATTTTAGTAACGCCTTGGTCTTGAATTGTACCACGGTGAATAGTGGCACATTCACGGATAACATTGTTATCACCCATGATTAATGTGGTTGGCTCGTTGTTGTATTTTTTGTCTTGGCAGGCTTCGCCCACAGACGCAAACTGAAAAATATGATTGCCAGAGCCAATAGTTGATGGCCCTTTAACAACAACATGAGACTCAATAATACAGTTATCACCGATAACAACATCATTGCCAATATAACTATACGGACCAACTGAGACATTGTTACCTAGTTTAGCGCCAGGTTCGATTATTGCTGTAGAATGGATCACTATTAAAACTCTCTTCTCGCACACATAATTTCGGCACTACATACAACTTTGCCGTCGACTCTAGCTTCTGCAGCAAACTTCCAAATGTTGCGACGTTCTTTTAAAAACTCAACATGAAGATGCATTGTATCACCTGGGATCACTGGCTGTTTAAAACGTGCGTTATCAACAGCAGCAAATAAATATAATTCGTTTTCACTACGATTTTCTACTGTTTTAAAACCTAATAAACCCGTAGCTTGCGCCATTGACTCTAGTATTAGCACACCAGGAAAAATTGGCTGATTTGGGAAATGGCCAGTAAATATAGGTTCGTTTATAGAAACATTTTTAATAGCATGTAAAGATTTGCCAGGTGTAAAATCAATAACACGATCAATTAATAGCATCGGGTAACGGTGCGGTAATAAACTTAAAATTTCTTGAATATCAAGGCTATTTAATTCGTTTGCCAAAATAGCATCCTTATTAGTGTTCAACGTTATGACTTAGCCAATGCTTCCAGCGCTTTAAGACGAGATTTCATGTCTGAAAGGTTACGCAAGTGAGCTATTGATTTACGCCATTCTTTGTTTGTTGTATGGGGCATACCAGATGAGTAAATACCTGGTTCGGTGATTGATTTTGTCACCATACTCATGCCGGTAATTATAACACCATCACATACAGACATGTGACCATTAATTGCAACCATGCCACCAATTTGACAGTTTTTGCCAATGGTAACGCTTCCTGCAAGTACGGTGCAGCCCGCGATTGCGGTGCCTGAATTAACTTCAACGTTGTGCGCTATTTGACACTGATTATCGATAATAACATTGCTATGAATGATGGTATTGTCCAGGGCGCCACGATCAATTGTCGTGCTTGCACCAATTTCAACTTTGTTACCTATGATCACTGAACCAAGCTGAGGTATTTTTACCCATTGCCCGCGTTCGTTCGCATAGCCAAACCCATCACTACCTACAACACTATTTGCTTGAAACAAACAATCTGAACCAATTTCAACATCGTGATAAATAGTCACACTAGACCAAAGCTTAGTGCCAGAGCCTATTTTAACACGTTCTCCGATAAAACTGTTCGGACCAATTTGCGCATTGTCACCTATCACCGCATCAGCTTCGATGACTGCATTAGCACCTATGGCGGCGCTGTCACTAACAATCGCTGTTGAATGAACAGTGGCACTTGGATGTATACCCGTCGAGGCTGAGCGTGGTGTAGTATCCATAAATTGCGCTAATTTTGCGTAACTTACGTACGGATTCGCAACAATAACTTTGCTACCACTAAAGTACTGAGCATCGGCTTGGCTTACTATTACAGCGCTAGCTTGAGTAGTTTCAAGTTGCGAGCGATATTTTGAGTTCGCTAAAAATGCAATATGCCCAGAATGGGCATTTGCAAGTGTCGCTATTTTTTTTATTTCTAAAGCGCCATCACCCTGAAGTTCGGCGCCTAGAAGTTCCGCAATTTGCGAAAGCGTATAATTTTGCATAGAGTGATTATTTCTTACTAACTGCAGCTACAACTTTAGACGAAAGATCAGTTACTTCTTTAGGATTAAAGTAAATTGTTGTGTCTTTTACTTTAACTTCGTCGAAGTCGCCGTCTTTAGCAATTTCTTCAATTGTTTTGATGATCACACCTTGAACTTTAGCAAGTTCTTGGTTTTGGCGCGCTTTGATTTCTTGCTCTAAAGGACGACCTTGTTCAGCAAGATTTTTTTGCATGCCTTGAATTTTATCACGTAGTGCATCTTTTTGAGCTTGGCTCATAGTTGTACTTTCGCGTTTAAATTTTTCAGCTTCAAAACGAATATCGCCTTGTAACTTTTCAAGCTCTTGACGACGTTCAGCAAACTCAGTTTGTAAAGACTGTTCAATTTTAGCCATTTGAGGAATTTGCTTGTAGATTTCCTGCATATCAACAATACCTACTTTGTGTGCAAATGCATTCACAGAAGTGCCCATCATTAACGTTGCTAAAACTGCTACAGCTGTTGATTTAAATAATTTTTTCACAAAAAACTCCTTTAGAAAGTGTTACTAATGTTAAAGCTGATGGTTTTCGTATCGTCATCTTCTTCTTTTTGCAATGGATACGCAAAACTGATCAGCATTGGACCCATTGGAGAGATCCATTGTAATGAAAGACCGGTTGAAACCCTAAAGCGCATTGGGTCTGAATAGTCATCTAATTTAGCACGTTCATCGACGCCTAAGTTTTGATAGCGGTCTACGTTAAACTCAGTATCCCATACGTTTGCAGCATCAACAAAGAAGCTAGTACGTACAGAGCTGGTATTTTCTTCATCTAAGAATGGTGTAGGAACAATTAGCTCCATACCTGCTACTGCTTTGGCATTACCACCAATACGACCTTGTGGCACTAGAATATCAAATTCTGATGCACCACCAATGCTACCTGTTGTAGTACCGTCTGCACCTGGCGTACCCGGAATAGACTGCGGTATACGCGATACAGCACGTGGTAATATTGTATTACGGTCAAAGCCACGAAGTTCCATTTCCGTTATACGGAAATACTCTTGGAATGGCAGTGTTTGCTCATACCCATTTGTAGAACCATAACCATTACCGTAACCAAGCGCTGCACGCGTTGAGAATACCCAACGGTGGTCATTTGATATAGGCCAGTAAAAACGCGAATCGTAATTCAGTTTAAAGTACTGAAGATCTGAGTTAGGCGTTGTTGCTGTTAAGTTTAGCGTTTGACGCGAACCCGCTGTTGGGAATAAACCACGGTTAACGGTAATACGCGACCAACCAACACTCAGCTCATACTTAGTAAAGTCAAAGCCTGCATCTGGGTTATCTGGGTCTAAGAATGTTTCACGAAGTACACGCGTTTGCTCGTACTCTGCAATATCCGAAAGCTCTTCTTTAATCCAACGGGCGCCAAAGTTAACACGATTTACAGCATCAATTGGAAAACCAATATTTGTGCCTAAACCATAGCTTTTTGATTTGTACTCAACAAGGCTAAATTTACTTGCATCGTAGTTTCTGTAAAAGATGCTACTGCCTTGCGATACACCATCTGGCGTAAAGTATGGGTCTGTGTATGATAAGCTTAAGCTTTCAGAACCTGTAGACGTATTAAGGTTTAAACCAATTTGGTTACCTGTGCCTAAAAAGTTAGATTCTGTTACACCAATATTAAACTGCAGGCCTAAGTAAGAACCATAAGCAAGGCCGGCATTAAAGCTACCCGCTGATTGCTCTTTTACAGTAAAGTCTACATCTACTTGGTCATCCACACCGGGTACAGGCACTACGTTAAAATCAACAGTTTCCATATAAGGCAAACGTTGAATTTGTAGTTTTGAACGCTCAAGGTTTTGATTAGATAACCAAGCGCCTTCAAGTTGTGTCATTTCACGGCGAAGTACTTCATCAGCTGTATTTTGGTTACCGCCAACAATAATACGGCGAACGTATACACGCTTACCTGGATTAACCGATAGTGTTAGTTGTACTTCTTGCTTTTCATCGTCAATTTCTGGAATTGTACGCACTTCGGCATTAGCGTAACCAAAACGTGCTAAGTAGCTTTTAATAAATTCTTCTGACGAAGTAACGACTGAACCGTTGTAAAGCTCACCTGCTCTAAGTGGGATAACACTTTTAATTAAGTCTTCACGGCCAAGCAAGTCACCAATAAAGTCAAAGCCTTTAACGGTATATTTTACGCCCTCAGTTAAGTTAGCTGTAACGTAAACTGATTCACGTTCAGGGCTCACTGATACTTGCGTTGAGTCGATATTAAAACGTAGGTAACCACGGTCTAAATAATAACTCCGAATTTTTTCTAAATCGCCTTCAATGGTTTGCTTTTGGTAGCGATCACTACCCATAAACTGCCACCAAGGTAAATCTTGCTGAGATTCAGCAAGCTTAAGAAGCTCTTCATTAGAAAAAAGTTCATTACCCACTAAGTTAATTTGTCGGATAGAAGCTGCATCACCTTCATCAAACTCTAATTTAAGTTTAACGCGGTTACGAGGCAACTTAGTAATACTGATATCTACTTTAGCGTTGTATTTACCAATACTGTGGAAAAACTCAACTAAACCTTTTTCGATACTATCGATAACGGTTTTATCAAGTGGTTCACCTTGGCGAATATCTTGCTGATCAAGAGACTCATTAAGCTGCTCGTCTTTAATGTCTTTATTGCCTTCAAACTCAATGAAGCTGATGGTAGGACGTTCCGTTACTTTAAAAATAACGTTGTTGCCATCACGAAGGGCTTTTATGTTATCAAAGTGCCCAGAACGATAAAGTGACTTTATTGTTTTTGAAATCGTATAGTCATCAACATTATCGCCTACGTTAATAGGAATATGTGTTAGCGCTGCACCAAGTGCTACACGCTGCAAACCTTCAACTTTCAGGTCTTCAACAATAAAGGAGTTTTGGCCTAGGGCTGCAAAACTTGCACCCAATAAACTTGTTACTGCCAAATGTTTTTTTATAGCCATTTTATTATCTTTATCCTTTACAACTGTATTACCGCATAACACCCTACTAAAGTGGTGCTTTACAATCGTGTTCTAATTAGTAATTTGCCACGCTGTAAAACTACAAACGCGATACATCATTGAACAAAGCGAAACATGTTAGAAAAATGAGCAACAAGGCGCCCACTTTAAAACCAAACTCTTGTGTCTTTTCAGAGACCGGCTTTTTACGAAAAAGTTCAATTATGTAATACATTAAGTGTCCACCATCAAGCACTGGTAAGGGTAATAAATTAAATACACCCAAGTTAACGCTTATTAAGGCTAAAAAGCTTAAAAAGGCCACTAACCCATAGCTTACGCTAGTTCCAGCGCCTACTGCAATGCCCACAGGGCCACTTAAATTTTTAACCGAAACCTGGCCTGTAATTAAATTACCAATCATGTCAAAACTGAGTGTAATTAAGCGCCACGTTTCTTTTGTGCCTCGCACGATACTATCGAGCGGGCCGTAATGTCTAGTCTCTACATAACCATCGGGCCATTGCTGTACAACAGGAGCAACGCCTAAAAAGCCTTGCTCAATACCGTTATTACCAATGCGCCCTTTAGGGGTTACTGTAATGGCTTGTATAGTATCTTGTCTTTTTACACTAAATTGTAAAGATTTGTTAGCTGATTGCGTAATAAGATTAACTAATTGCTGCCAATTGCTTATTGTTTCACCGTTTACAGCCAAAATTGTGTCATTAACTTGTAAATTTGCGTGTTCTGCAGCTGAATCTTTAGTCACGGCGGCAATTGTTAAAGTGGCTTGAGGTCTAAACGGTACAATACCTAACGAGCTTAGTGGTGGCACGTCTTGCTGATCTAATTTCCACCCCTCTAAATTAAGGGTTTTAACACGTGGTTGAAGGTTTTTATCGCGCACTATCACTTCAACGCTTTCTTCACCTAAATTAGACATAAGTGCAAACGTGGCATCTTGCCATGTCGTTATATCATCATCGCCAATTTTTATAATATGTTGAGAAGGCATAATGCCCGCTTGCTCTGCTCGGCTACCCTCTGTAATGCTACCTACTACAGGCTTTACCGACTGCACACCCACCATATACATTATAGCAAGAGCAAAAATAGCAAACAAAAAGTTAGCCATTGGACCCGCTGCAACTATGGCAATACGTGCTTGTACAGATTTAGCGTTAAACGATAAATGACGTTGGTTTGCCGGCACATCATCAACACGCTCATCAAGCATTTTTACATAACCACCTAGTGGAATAGCCGCAATCACATATTCGGTATTATATTTATCGTGCCATTTTAAAAGCGGTTTACCAAAGCCAATTGAAAAACGAAGCACTTTAACGCCCATTTTTCGCGCAACCCAAAAATGCCCATATTCATGTATGGCCACTAAAATACCAAGCGCTAAAATAAATGAGCCAAGATTCCAAAAAAAATCAAACATATTAATGCGCCACTTTTGTTATAAATTCTGAAGCGCTAATACGCGCTAATTTATCGCACTCTAAAATTTCATCTAAGCTTTGTACATTGGTATACGTTGCAGCTTCAAGCGTTTGTGCATTTATTTTGTATATATCAGTAAAACCAATTTTACCGTTTAAAAATGCACTTACAGCTATCTCATTTGCAGCGTTAACCGTTGTGGTCGCGCCTTGCCCTGCACTACACGCATCAATCGCTAATTGTAAATTTGGATAGCGAGAAAAGTCAGGCTTGGTGAATGAGAAATCACATATATCAGAGAAGTTTAACGGTTTAACGCCTGCATTAATTCGCTCAGGGTATGCAAGAGCGTGGGCAATTGGCGTACGCATATCAGGGTTACCCATTTGCGCTAAAATAGAACCGTCGTGGTACTGCACCATTGAATGAATAATACTTTGTGGATGAATCACTACGTCTATATCACTGGTGTCGCAATTGAATAACCACTTAGCTTCAATAAACTCTAAGCCTTTATTCATCATAGTGGCCGAGTCTACTGATATTTTTTGACCCATCGACCAGTTAGGATGCGCCACGGCTTCACTTACGGTTACATCTTTTAGTGTGTTTATATCGCGCTTTAAAAACGGGCCACCAGAACCGGTAAGCAAAATTTTACTTACGCCATGTTGCTGTAAATTTTGATCGCCTTTGGCATTTTGTAACGAAGAAGGTAGGCATTGAAAAATAGCATTATGTTCGCTATCAATTGGCAGCAAGGTCGCTTTATGTTGTTTAACTTTATCAATAAACAACTGACCTGACATAACTAACGATTCTTTATTAGCTAGCAGTACTTTTTTACCTGCTTCTACTGCACTTAATGTTGGCAGTAAACCAGCTGCTCCTACAATTGCCGACATCACGACATCAACATCTGGGTGAGCACATAAGTCGCACATTGCTTGCTCGCCGTGCATAACAAGCGTTTGGCATGGTGTATTAGCTAAATAAGCAGATAGCTGCTCAGCGGCTTTCTGGGTAGCCATAATCGCATAAAGTGGTTCGTGTTCAATACACAGCTCAGCCATTTTTTTTGCGTTTTGCCCTGCAGCTAAAACAAAAACATCAAATAACTCTTTATTGCGCGATACAACATCTAGTGTACTTAAACCAATTGAACCTGTTGCGCCTAAAATAACCAGTAATTGCTTTTGGCTCATAAACTCAGAGTCCACGCATAGCACATTACAAACATTGGAGCTGCAGCCGTTAAGCTGTCAATGCGATCTAGAATACCGCCGTGCCCAGGTAAACAACGGCCGCTATCTTTTAAACCGGCTTCACGTTTAAACATGCTTTCCAGTAAATCACCTACCGCAGAGAACAATGCAATAAATGCAGTCATTATCGCGTAGATAGGCCAAACACCTAAATCAACATCGGTAAAGTGACAAAATGCTAAAACAAAAATGATAGAAGCGACTACACCGCCTGCTAACCCTTCAATTGTTTTATTAGGGCTCACTTTTGGCATAAGTTTATGCTTACCAAAGCTCTTACCTGAAAAATAAGCACCAACGTCTGCACTCCACACAATACCCAATACGACTAAAATCAGTACAGAGCCAAAATGTGTTGATTCAACGTATTGCGCACTGCGCAGCGTATTTAGTGCAAGCCATAACGGCACAAGTGTTAATAAACCTGCAATGCCGCGCATTACTAAACCTTCATTCCACGCTTTAGCCATTTCTGGATAGCGCCAAATTAAATAACTAGCAACAATCCACCAAGCAAACGAAAGCGTAAATACGTAATTTGCATCACCTACTAACTTGCCATTTTCCCATAATGATTCAATAGGCCAATGTAAATTAAGCAAGCCAAGTAAGGCTGCAATCAATACAACAAAAGCACCACGTTTGAGCTTATCGCATAAACCCATAAACGCAGACCATTCCCATGCGCCTAATAATACTATTGCACCGGCAAAGTAACTAAATAACGTAAGCGGTGTATAAAAAACCAAAGCTAATGCCGATGGTGCAAGCACTAGAGAGGTTAAAATTCGTTGTTTTAACAAAATGTGACCCTTATTCTATTTAGGTTTGAGCGAGTAATTGTTTTATTTGTTCGCCCGTACAACCAAAACGTCGCTCTCTGGCAACGTAACACGCTATAGCCTCAGCAAATGCTGCTTCATTAAAATCAGGCCAAAGTGTCTCGGTAAAGTAAAGTTCTGCATAAGCAACTTGCCATAGTAAAAAATTACTAATACGAACATCGCCACCAGTGCGAATAAGTAAATCAGGTTCAGCCTGATCTGCCATGCTCATATGCTGTGCTAAGCGCTCTTCTGTAATATCTTCTGCGTTGAGTGTGCCTTGCGCAACTTGCAAAGCAAGTTGTTTAGCCGCGTTAGCCATATCCCAACGACCACCGTAATTAGCTGCAACATTTAAGCGCAATCCGGTGTTATTTTCAGTCAGCTTATGCGCAGCGTCTACCTTGCTACGTAATCCTTCAGAAAATCGTGATAAGTCTCCAATAATGGTCAGTTTTACATTGTTTTTATGAAGCTTTTTAACTTCCTTTGTTAAAACAAATAAGAAAAGCTCCATTAAAGTGTTTACTTCGTCTTCAGGGCGGCGCCAGTTTTCACTACTAAAAGCAAATAAGGTTAACGATTGTATCCCTAATTTAGTACAAAACTGAACAGATTGACGAACTGCGTCTACGCCTTTTTTATGCCCATACACACGAGGTCTATTTCTAGCTTGTGCCCAACGTCCGTTCCCATCCATGATGATAGCAACATGTTTGGGTAAACATTGCTGTGAAATTGTGTCAGCATCTAGAACCATAAATATTGAGTATTCCATAAAAAAACGCCGCCTAGTATACCCTAGACGGCGTTTCAAAACTAATAATTTTAATAGGTCCTGTCGACCTTTCACGATTGTAATTTCTTCAATCTAGGCAGAGCCCTTTGGGCAGCGCGTTTTTAGGTTTTATGCATTGCTATCGCCTAATAATGGGGAATAACCTCACTACATAGGCTATGCTTTGCCTTAAAACCAAACATACTACTGCAAATTCAACCTCAAAAATAAACAGGGACTTACTTAGATTTCCATTAACTCTGCTTCTTTAGCAGCTAATAGAGTATCCATTTCTTTGATAAATTTATCTGTCAGTTTTTGAATCGTATCATCTGATTGACGCGCTTCATCTTCAGATATTTCTTTATCTTTTAATAAACCTTTTACATCACCATTAGCATCACGACGAATGTTACGAATAGCAACACGACCGCCTTCAACTTCGCCACGTACAATTTTGATTAGGTCTTTACGACGCTCTTCTGTAAGTGGAGGAAGTGGTACACGAATAACAGTACCTGCCGACATAGGGTTTAAACCTAAGTCAGACGCCATAATTGCTTTTTCAACAGCTTGCGCTAAAGACTTATCAAATACACCAATAGCAAGTGTACGAGAATCTTCAATTGTTACGTTAGCAACTTGGTTTAAAGGCGTTGGTGCACCGTAGTACGACACCATAATGCCATCTAGGATTGCAGGATGTGCACGGCCAGTACGAATTTTAGATAATTGGCTACCTAGTGCAGTTACACTTTTTTGCATGCGCGCTTGCGCGTCTTTTTGAATATCGTTAATCACGGTTTAATCCTAATTATTTGATTATTTCATCTGAGGCTTGTGAAGAAATAAGTGTTCCTTCTTCTTCACCCATAATTACGCGTTTTAGCGCGCCTGATTTATTCATATTAAATACGCTCAATGGCATATTGTGATCGCGGGCTAGAGTAAATGCCGCTAAATCCATAACTTTTAATTCTTTTTCAATGATTTCATTGTAGCTTAAGTGGCTGTAAAGCGTCGCTTCTGGGTTTTTAACAGGATCATCACTGTACACACCATCCACTTTAGTCGCCTTAATTACTGTATCCGCTTCAATTTCGATACCGCGTAAACACGCTGCAGAATCGGTAGTAAAAAATGGGTTACCAGTGCCCGCTGCAAAAATAACAACGCGGCCAGTTTTTAATAAACTAATTGCTTCAGCCCAGTTATAAGCGTCACATACACCATTTAGCGGAATAGCCGACATTAAACGACAGTTTACAAATGCACGGTGTAGCGCATCACGCATTGCAAGGCCATTCATAACCGTTGCAAGCATACCCATGTGGTCGCCTACTACGCGGTTCATACCTGCTTCTGCAAGTGAACCACCGCGTAAAAAGTTACCTCCACCAATAACTAAACCCACTTCTACGTCAAGCTCTACTAGCTCTTTAATTTCTTGTGCCATACGGTCTAAAACTTTTGGGTCGATGCCGAAGCCTTCGTCTCCCATTAAAGCTTCACCACTTAATTTGAGAAGAACACGTCTAAAAATAGGTTTGCGATTGATAGTCATAGTATAGGGGCCAACTTTTATTGAATTATGGATAAAAAATAACCGCGCTTATGTTAAACATAAAAGCGCGGTTATTTTAAAGAATTTCTAGCTGTGAAGCAAAACCAAATAGTACTTTAATTGCATCTAATTTCCTTTTGCATCACAAATAGTTAATCTTACTGACCTTTAGCAGCTGCAATTTGAGCAGCAACTTCAGCAGCAAAATCTTCTTCTTTCTTCTCGATACCTTCACCAACTTCTACACGTACAAAGCCAGTAACTGTTGCGTTTTTCTCTTTAAGAATATCGCCAACAGATTTTTTAGGTTCCATGATGAAAGCTTGACCAGTAAGAGAAACCTCACCAGTGAATTTTTTCATGCGACCAACAACCATCTTCTCAGCGATTTCAGCAGGCTTGCCTTCATTCATCGCGATTTCGATTTGTACTTGCTTTTCTTTTTCTACAACGTCAGCTGGTACGTCTGAAGGAGTTAAGTACTCTGGACGTGAAGCAGCAACGTGCATTGCAACGTGCTTAAGTGTTTCTTCATCAGCAACACCTGCAACAACAACACCGATACGGTCGCCATGACGGTACTCAACTAGGTTTTCACCAGCAATGTACTGTAGACGGCGTACGTTGATGTTTTCGCCAATTTTAGTTACTAGCTCAACACGGTCTTCTTCAAACTTAGCTTGTAAGTCTTCGATAGTAAGAGTGTCAGCAATTGCAGCTTCAGCAACTTTATCAGCAAATGCTAAAAAGCTTACGTCTTTTGCAACGAAATCTGTTTGACAGTTAACTTCTACTAGTACTGCAACACCAGCGTTTTGCTTGATGATGATAGTACCTTCAGCAGCAATGTTACCTGCTTTTTTAGCAGCTTTAGCAGCGCCACTTTTACGCATATTTTCAATCGCTAACTCGATGTCGCCATCAGTCTCAGTTAACGCTTTTTTACAATCCATCATGCCAGCGCCTGTGCGCTCGCGTAATTCTTTAACTAGGGCAGTAGTTACAGCCATTAGTAAATCCTCAAATCTGAAATCTGGTTTAGATAAGCGGGTTACCCGCTCTACAAGAATAACAAGTCTTCACCTTAAAAAGATGAAGACTTGATGATAGCTAATTACTCAGCTTCAACGAAATCGTCTTTCTCAGCTTGAGCAACGATGTTATTCTCGCGACCTTCAGTGATAGCAGCTGCAACAGCGCTAGTGTAAAGGCTTACAGCACGGATAGCATCATCGTTACCAGGAACGATGTAATCAACGCCGTCTGGGTTAGAGTTAGTATCAACGATTGCAACAACAGGGATACCTAGGTTGTTTGCTTCACGGATAGCAATGTGCTCGTGGTCAGCATCAATAACGAAAAGCGCGTCTGGAAGACCGCCCATGTTTTTGATACCACCAAGGCTCTTTTCAAGCTTTTCCATTTCGCGGTTAAGCATTAACGTTTCTTTCTTAGTTAATTTCTCGAAAGTACCGTCTTGGCTTTGTGCTTCAAGGTCTTTAAGACGCTTGATTGATTGACGTACAGTTTTCCAGTTAGTCAACATACCACCTAACCAACGGTGATTTACGAAGAACTGATCGCTTTCTAAAGCAGCTGCTTTAACTGCGTCGCTTGCTGCGCGCTTAGTACCAACGAAAAGAACTTTACCTTTGTTTGCTGCAGCACTTGATAAAAACTTAAGTGCGTCGTTGAACATTGGTACAGTTTGCTCAAGGTTGATGATATGTACACGGTTACGTGTGCCGAAGATGAAAGGCTTCATCTTAGGGTTCCAGTAACGTGCTTGGTGACCAAAGTGAACACCAGCTTGAAGCATATCGCGCATTGAAACGTTTGCCATTTTATAGATCCTCTATAGTTGTTTAGGGTTAGGCCTCCACATATCCCATAGCACCAACACCGAAGTAATTAAACTTCAAATGCACCCAAGTGTATGTGACGATACGTGTGTGTGTTAAAATAAAATTGTGTTTGCCTTAAATACAAAAAATCATTTAAGAATTTATTTGTAAAAAGACGGCGCGCTTTATACCATATTAAAATTAAATACTCAACGTCGCGTGCAAAATTTGTTCGGCGATAAATGTTAGAAACTCAACTTTGGAGCCTCAATGAGCGCTATTATCAAGACCCCTGAAGAAATAGAGAAAATGCGCGTAGCTGGGCGCTTAGCGGCCGATGTACTTGAAATGATCGGTCCTCATGTAGTGCCGGGTGTTACCACCGATGAGCTAAATACACTTTGTCATGATTATATTGTTAATGTGCAACAAGCAATCCCTGCTCCGTTAAATTATCATGGCTTTCCAAAATCAGTTTGTACGTCAGTTAATCATGTTATTTGTCACGGAATTCCAAATGACAAAGCATTAAAAGAAGGCGACAGCGTAAATATTGACGTCACTGTCATTAAAGATGGCTACCACGGCGATACTTCTAAAATGTTCCACGTTGGTACACCAAACATCCAAGCTAAGCGTCTTGCAGAAGTAACACAAGAAAGCTTATACCTTGCTATTAAAATGGTAAAACCAGGTGTGCGCTTAGGTGATATTGGCTCTGCTATTCAAAAATATGCAGAAAGTTTTAATTACTCTATTGTTCGTGAATATTGCGGCCACGGTATTGGCGCAGGATTTCATGAAGAACCACAAGTAATGCACTACGGTAAAGCGGGTACTGGCGAAACTTTAAAAGCGGGTATGTGCTTAACAATTGAGCCAATGGTTAATGCGGGTAAACGCCAATGTAAGCTACTTAAAGATGATTGGACTGTAGTAACTCGCGACCGCAGCTTGTCTGCACAGTGGGAACATACTTTATTAGTGACTGAAAATGGTGTTGAAATTTTAACGCTACGATCAGATGATACTATCGACAGGATCATAGAACACTAATAATAAATAAGAAATTAGGAGCCAGCCCACGTGGCATTACCCAACAAAGTAAAAAAGTTGCTCAGCGATGCTGAGCAACTTAGTGATTATCGCGATTGTTCTAGCTATTTTTATAAATGGTTACATAACGAATTTTCTAAACAACCGGTTGGGAATTTAATTAATGCCCGGGCTGAGTTTATTGACCGCCTACTAATTAAGCTTTTTCATGTTTACGACTTAGCGCGCGAACCTGATTTAGCATTAATAGCAGTAGGCGGATACGGACGTGGGGAGCTACATCCCTACTCCGACATCGACTTTTTATTGCTTGTAACTAAACCGCCAAGCGAAGAAATATGCGAAAAAATAGGCCAGTTTGTCACCATGCTATGGGATCTCAACTTAGAGATTGGTCACAGCGTGCGCACTATAGAACAAGCCATTGAGCAAAAACGTGAAGACGTTACTTTTGCCACCAGCTTACTCGAAAGCCGCCTTATTTTTGGTAATCATATTGAGTTTGAAAAACTCAAAACGCATATTCTAGAAACACCCGTATGGCGCTCCGGTGAGTTTTTTACTGCCAAAGTTCAAGAACAAAACTTACGCCATAAAAAGTGCCACGGCACCGCGTATAATCTTGAGCCAAACATTAAAGAAAACCCCGGTGGCCTGCGCGACTTGCAAACCATTATTTGGGTCGCAAAAAAGCACTTTAGAACCGAAACCCTGCAAGAGTTAATAAGTCACGGCTACTTAACCCATGAAGAGTTTCAAGAGCTTTCTGAGTGCCTAGAAAACCTATGGAATATTCGCTTTGCACTGCATCTAGCAGCAGGTCGAGCCGAAAACCGCTTATTGTTTGATCATCAACCGCAAGCCGCCGAAATTTTAGGATTTGGTAGCGATGGCAAAGCATCGGTTGAGCGTATGATGAAGCGCTTATTTAGAATAATGAGCCGCGTTCGCGAGCTTAACCAAATGCTACTTTCATACTTTGAGCAAAGTATCATGCCCGAAAGCAGTGAAAAAACGGTGATAGAGCTCGACAGAAACTTTGAGCAAGTGGGCCATCAAATACGCGTAAAAGATCCATCTGTATTTTTTAGACGTGACCAACTTTTTGTATTGTTTGAGCACATAGCAGACAACCCTGCAATAACGCATATTTACCCAAGCACTATTCGTACAATTCGCCAAGTACGCCGCCGATTATTGGGGGATTTACAAGATTATGCCGCCTGTCGTGAAGCCTTTTTACGCTTAGTTAAACACCCTAATGGCATGGGCCGCGCATTTACGCTTATGCACAAGCACGGCATGCTTGCCGCCTACTTACCGCAGTGGCGTAATATCTTTGGGCAAATGCAGTTCGATTTATTTCACGCCTACACCGTAGATGAGCATACTCACAAATTAATCAAAAATATTTACGAATATTTTGATAAAACAGGCATTAGCGAGTTTCCGATTTGTAGTGAAATAGTCACTCGCATGGATAAGCCTGAGTTACTTTATTTAGCCGGTATATTTCACGACATTGCTAAAGGCCGAGGGGGAGATCACTCAGAACTTGGCGCTGTTGATGCTATAGCCTTTGCTAAATTACATGGTTTTTCATCCTCTGATGCAAAATTAGTTGCATGGCTTGTAAGTAATCATTTACTTATGTCGGTTACCGCGCAGCGTAAAGATATTAACGACCCTGCCGTAATAAAAGACTTTGCAACACGTATTAAAACAGAGCGCCAACTCGACTATTTATATTGTTTAACCGTTGCCGACATACGTGCAACCAACGACAACTTATGGAACGATTGGAAAAACACCCTACTGCGTGAATTGTACTTGCACACGCAGCGCGCATTACGCCTAGGGCTTGAAAACCCAATGGATCAGCGCGACCAAATTCGCGATAAAAAGCACCAAGCTAAACAACGTCTACTCAACTTAGGTTACCCTGAGAATAAAATTGATTTAATTTGGAGTCGCTTTAAAGCCAACTACTTTACCGCCTTTAGCGAACAACAAATATCGTGGCAAAGTGAGCATTTATTAAGCAGCACCGATTTAAGCCAACCCAGTGTAATTGTATCTAACAAAGCAATGCATGGTGGTACACAAGTATTTGTATACAGCCCTTACTCTGGAGCACTATTTGCAAGATTAGTGAGTGTAATTGGCTCTAAAAAAGCACAAATACAGCACGCGCAAGTACTGACAACAAAAGACGGTTACGTCCTGTTTAGCTTTGTAATACTTGAAGTAAGTGGCGACCCTATAGCGAGCGGTCGAGCGCAATCAATTAAACGCGGGCTTGAGCAAGCACTTAGCGATCCACGTAAAAAAATTCGCTTTAAAAAGAGCCGCTCTCAACGCTTTAAAGATTTTAATATTAAACCTAAAATTGTGTTGCGCCCACATGCACGCAAAGACCGTAGCTTAATAGAAATTCAAGCCGTCGATATACAAGGTTTACTAACCAAAATAGCCGAAGTTTTCCAAGCGCATTTACTACACATTCACGCAGCCCGTATTACAACGGTAGGTGAACGTGCCGAGGATTTCTTTGTTGTATCTAATAACGAATACCAAGCGCTGACTGATGAAGAGCAAGCAAAAATTCATCAGGCATTACGTAAAAAATTCAACGCCGAAACAGAATAGAGGACACACATGTCAGATTTAAAAACGATGATCGAAAACGCATGGGACAACCGCGATAGCATTAGCCCAAGCACAGTATCTAGCGACGTAAAGCAAGCCATTATCGACGCACTTGATTTACTTGATAGCGGCGCAGCACGCGTTGCCGAAAAAATATCAGGTGAATGGGTTGTACACCAGTGGCTTAAAAAAGCAGTATTACTGTCGTTTCGTATTCGCGACAACCAACCAATGAACGACGGCGTAAACCAATTTTACGACAAAGTACCACTTAAATTTAGCGACTACACGCCAGAGCAATTTCAGCAAGGTGGTATGCGCGTAGTACCAAACGCAGTAGCGCGTAAAGGCAGCTTTGTAGGTAAAAACGTTGTACTTATGCCATCGTACGTAAATATTGGCGCATACGTTGACGACGGCACCATGGTTGATACTTGGGCGACTGTAGGCTCGTGTGCACAAATTGGTAAGAACGTACATTTATCAGGTGGCGTTGGCATAGGCGGCGTTTTAGAGCCTCTACAAGCTAACCCAACCATCATTGAAGACAACTGCTTTATTGGCGCACGTTCTGAAATTGTTGAAGGCGTAATTGTTGAAGAAGGCGCAGTAATTTCAATGGGTGTTTACATCAGCCAAAGCACTCGTATTTATGACCGCGAAACCGGCGAAATTCACTACGGCCGCGTACCAGCAGGCGCAGTAGTTGTTCCAGGCGCACTACCGTCAAAAGATGGCACCCACAGCCTTTACGCTGCAATCATCGTGAAAAAAGTAGATAAACAAACACGTGAAAAAGTAGGCATAAACGCCCTACTACGCTCAATTGATGAGTAAAAAATCGATAAGCTTTTAGCTGATTTGTGTTAAACATAGGTTGGGTTGAGTGAAACGAAACCCAACTATACTTTGAAGTTAAGTGTTTTAGCTAAACTTTAATTGTATATAGAAAAGCTCTAAGCCCTTTGGTTTGGAGCTTTTTTGAGAGTTTAACCTAATAAAATTGAACTTTTCCATTAAAATGGTATTGGCTTCCACACTTTTTTAATGGGGTTTAGCCTATTATATGTATCAAATTCAAATTCACTAACAGATGATATTAAATCTTGACGTAATACTATTGTTAAATCTTTATCTTTCTCGCCATCATAGTGCGTAGTAAACTTAACTTTAAGGGTATCTTTATCCCTATACCCGCTCATAATAGGTATTATTTTTACTTCTTGATCAGGTCCTTCAATTTCATTCGGTTCGCCCATACTTATAACCTGTCCGACGTACACTTTCCTATCACTTAACGAAAGCATTAGAGCCGTTTTGCGATCTTTTTCTATTAAAGCTTCATATAAAATAGAGTCTAATGGGCTATCGCTCAACAGTTGACCTATCAACATCTCTTTTACTTTTTTAGTTTCGAGGCGTAAAGGCAATATAATATTTTCAAACCACATTAGAATAAAAGGCGTTACAAGCATTGAAGTACTGAAAATAATTAACCAACTAATTTGCGTTGCTAATGTAGATTTTGGTTCTACTACTTTTAATGCGTTTACTAGCTCAGTAATAGCGGAAATAATATTTATTGATATAGAGCATATCTGAGGTGGAATAAAATAGTTAAGAAATAAGATGGATAAAGTTGATAACGCTAAGCAGAGCAAACCAAGTTTTGCGCTTTTTAAATATAGATATTGCCCTTCAAACCTATGTAGTTTATATTTTTCTGAGGGAAGGATATGACAACAAATAAAGCCACTAACTAAAATTGGCAATATTAAAAAAAGGAACATTTATGCTTGAGACCCCTCAACTATTTCTTTGGCTTTTTTATATAAATCTTGCTCGCTTATGCTCTTACGAACCTCAGAGGCATCGACCATTAAAGTTCCTCTACCAACAACACGTAAAGAACTGTACGATTTATTATTTAATTTTTCAGCTAAAACTTTATCTTGAGGTGTTAAACCAAAACCCAAAAAACTAAAAAAATTACTCATATAAACTCCAGTAAAATATACCCAATAAGTACATCTATATCATATTCTATTTGTCAGCAAAGAACAATTTAATATCATGGATAAAACTCAGAACTAAAGAGTTGAATTACAATTCAAACCAACAGAAGCACTTATAAAAATAAGTGCTTCTGTTGGTTTGCTCAATTAGTGTGGTTTACAGCGCGTTAAATACGTCGTCTGTTTTAGCTGCGCAAATAAAATCGTTTTTGTGTAGGCCTTTGATTGAATGGCTCCACCATGTAACGGTTACTTTGCCCCACTCGGTTAATAAACCTGGGTGGTGGCCTTCGTCTTCTGCCATGTCGCCTACTTTGTTAGTAAATGCGATAGCTTGTTTAAAGTTTTTAAATTTATAAACACGCTCAAGCTGCATAATACCGTCACGCACTTCTGGTACCCAGTCTGGGATTTTAGTAATTAATTGTGCTAACTCTTCGTCAGATACTTTTGGCGCATCTACATGACAGGCTTCGCATTTTTGTGCACTTAATGAAGACATTCTAAATCCTTACTTTTAGCTTTTTTAGCATTAATATTTAACTGGCTAATTTTTCTTTTGGTGGAAATTTTGGGTCGTGCAAACCAAGCTCTTTAGCTCGCTCAACCAAAGTCATAATATCCATTTGCGATATATCAAACAGATCATGAATCGAATTTATGGTGTAGTACTGTGGTTGCATAATATCAATACGGTACGGCGTACGCAGTACATCAAGCACATTCATTGGGCTGATTTCTGGCGTATTTGAGTATACGTACTGAGTCTCCCCTGGGCTTGATAAAATACCGCCGCCGTAAATACGCAGACCGTCTTCGGTTTGCATTAAACCAAATTCAACCGTAAACCAGTATATACGCGCAAGGTATACACGGTCTTTTTTCTGCGCTGCGTAACCTAATTGCCCGTACTTATGCGTAAACTCGGCAAAGTCAGGATTAGTTAGCATGGCGCAATGGCCAAATATTTCATGAAAAATATCAGGCTCTTGTAGGTAATCAAACTCTTCGCGGCTACGAATAAATGTAGCTACCGGAAACTGCTTGTTTGCCAGTAATCTAAAAAACTCATCAAAGTCGATAAGCGCAGGTACTGGCGCAACTTGCCAACCGGTAGTGGCTAGCAACACTTCGTTTAGCTCGCTTAACTGCGGAATACGGTCGTGCGGCAGGTTAATCTTTTTTAACCCTTGCATGTACTCACTGCAGGCTTTGCCTTCAATGCACGCAAGTTGGCGCGCTACAAGCTCAGACCAAATTTTATTTTCTTCATCACTCCAGTGTATAACACCATTTTCGTCTGGTGTTTTGGATGTGTATTTACTTGCTTTAGCCATAAGTACCTTCTTGGGTGTGAGCCCTAAATCGGTGTCAGTGTGATACTCAAACCTAATGAATATCGAATGACCCCATACTATGCAAAAGTGAAGAAAAGTTTAATAGATAGGCTAACATCAGTATTTAGCACGATCACTTAGATCGTAAAGTTAAAATTACACCTGTGGCACATTAAAAATACAGACCTTTAAATAAAGGCCTGCAGCTTATTTTTAAGTGTATACAATTAAATACACCTAACCAATTTTAGTAAAAGCTTGGTCTAAATCACTAATAATGTCGTTAACATCTTCAAGCCCAACCGAGAGCCTGATCAGCCCATCACTTATTCCAGCGGCGGCTCGCTCCTCTGGCGTATAAGGCGAGTGAGTCATAGATGCAGGATGCTGAATCAGTGTTTCAGCATCGCCGAGGCTTACTGCAAGTGTACAAAGTTTCATACTATCAATAAATTGTGCGCCATCTTGTAGCGTGCCTTTTATTTCAAACGCAATAACACCACCAGCGGCTTTCATTTGATTACCAATAAACTTATAACCTGGGTGCGATTTAAGCCCGGGGTAATATACGGTGCTTACTTGTGGGTGCGCTTCTAGATATTGCGCTATTGTTTGTGCACTTTGACAATGGCGCTCTATTCTAATAGCGAGTGTTTTTAGGCCTCGATTAATTAGCCATGCATCGTGCGGGCTTATGGTTGCACCAATATCTTTTAGTACGGTCATTTTAATGTGTGTTATGTGCTCAAGCGATCCACACACAATACCGGCGACTACGTCTCCGTGGCCGTTTAAGTACTTGGTCGCACTGTGCATTATTATATCAATGCCGTATTTTTTGGGTGATTGCAGTAGCGGCGTTAAAAAGGTGTTGTCGACTACACTAATTAAGTTGTGCTCTTTAGCAACTGCGCCAATGAGTGCCAAATCAATAACCGCCATAGTGGGGTTGATTGGCGTTTCTACAAATATCATTTTTGAATTAGGTTTGATGGCAGCGCGTAGTTCGTCCTCATTGGTCATATCAACAAAGGTGACTTCGATTCCCCAGCGCGGCAACATGTGCGAGAAAAACGCAAAGGTACAACCATACAAAGCACTTGAGGCAACAAGGTGATCTCCTTGCGATAAAAAGCTCAGTACTGAGGCAGATACGGCCCCCATACCTGTTGCGGTTGCAGCAGCTGCTTCACAGCTCTCTAGTTGAGCAACTTTTTGCTCAAGCTCTGTGGTTGTAGGGTTTCCTAAGCGCGTATAAATATAGCCCGGTTCGTCGCCTGCAAAACGCGCAGCACCTTGAGCGGCATTTTCAAAATGAAAGGTAGAGGTTTGATACAAAGGAGAAGTGAGAGCGCCGTGCGGGTCGTTTGCTTTTTGTGGTCCGTGAATACACTGGGTGTTTATATGATGCTTGCTCATTATAGGCTCATTTTTTTGATTATTATGTTTTTGCGATTCAACAATCAAAACGTATGCGCTTACAAACAGCAAGCATGCCGGATGCTCAGATGGCTATTTGTGTAAAAACCATGCAGCGCACGTTTGTACACAAATATTGCCACTGCTAATCTAGTGTTGACTCCGCCTTTTTACGGCTCATAATTTTACCTGCGATGCTTTGCACAGTGCCTTTTAGTAAGCTGCGTTTGTTTTCAAGCCGTGGTAATGGGCGACTAAGCTCCATTGCTTTGTAACCAATACGCGCTGTAAAAATACCGGCGCTGACCCCTTGCGCTGCCCGTCCCGAAAGCTTACCTAAAAGCTCAGCACTTAATGCAGTTGCAGCAAGGTCAGATACAAGCTCAGCACTGCCTACAAACATTACTTGTTTTATCAGCATACGGTATAACTTTATACGGCTCGCGTAGCCAAAACCAATGCCGTAAATTTTACCAATTTGTTCTATTAACTTAGTACCGCGCCAAAGCACGGCCATCATATCCACCAGCGCAAGTGGGCTTAGGGCAACTAGCAGTGCAGATTCAGTCGCAAAACGATTTATAAGCTTTTTAGCTTTGGTGTCTTGAGTTATTAATAAACTGTTTGCGTACAGGGTCATTATTTCTTTGTCGCTGTGATGCATCGCTACTTGGTTTTTAAAGGTTTCAAAGTTATCAAGCTCCTGGTGTTTATTAAGCTTTTCAAGCCAAGGTAATGCACCGCCTACTTGCTCGCTGTTTAAAAGCCTGTCGGCTTCAACTCGGTGCAGCTGGTTACGCTTTAAGCTACGCAGCATTCGGTACTCTCGCCACAATAAGCGCCCAATTAGCAGCACGCCACTTACAACTGCGGTTAAATAAACACTGCCTAAAATAATTGACTGCTCGAAAGCAAATAATAACGAATATGCAAACTCTAAAAGCACCAGTACTATAAAACTAATGGCAAAAACACCTTTGAGCGTTTGCCACTTTGACTTTTTATAAACAGGCTCCAGATCTATTTCTGGCTCTAGTGCTTCATCTTCCAGTTCTTCGTAATCACTTTGCCCGTGCTGAATAATTTTTGCAGGTGCTAAAACGGGTTCGTTTTGCTCAATGCTTTGCGTATCTATACGACGCCCTGCTTGAAATGGTTGGTTTGACTCACTCATGTTAATTTGTCTCCTAGCAGGTACTGCATGACATGATCTAATCGAATATGTTTGAGTTGTTTATCGGGGCTCGGCATTGGAGAAAACGATAAAAACTCAAATCCCTGTGCTGGCCACTCATTTTTATTAAGCATCCGCGAGGGAGGTTGCGGCGGTAAATACGTAAGCCAATCAGGTTCGTGTAATGGTTTACCGTAAATACAGTCAAGCGTTTGGCCTTTGTCGGCAATTTGGCGCGGCTGTGTTGCTGTAATTGACGACATAGCCATGGTTTCTATTTGCACACCATCAAACTTTAAATGATTGCTTTGCTCATGCACGAGCGAATCAAGTAGCAATGCTAAATCTTTATGGTGTTTAGCACTTATATGATCTGATTTATTAGCTGCAAATAATATTTTGTCTATGTTGGGCTTAAATAAGCGTTTAAAAAAGCCTGACTCACCATAGTTAAAGTGTGCGAGTAATTGGTTTATTACACTGCTTTGCTCTTGGAGTGTTTCGTGCCCTTCATTTAGCGCACTAAGTACATCTACAAGTACGATTTGGCGATCAAAGTGCCTAAAATGCTCATTATAAAATGGTTTTACAACTTCTTTTATATAGGCGTTAAAACGCTTAATTAAATGCGCTAAATTAGAACCCGCAACGACATCGTCACTGTTTATTTCACCCGATACAGGAAAAAACAATAACAATGGCGCGCCTTGTAAGTCGCCAGGCATAAGCATGCGCCCAGGTTGCAACATGGCGAGTTTGGTGTCTTTTTTAAGCCCTACCAACATGCTTTGATAAAGCTGAGCAATATGAGCAAGTGCGTTTTCATCAACGGGGGCGTTTAAGTCAAGTTGCTCAACGGCCATTAAAAAATCACTTGATGTGTTTACGCGCGAAGGCTGAGTTAATAACGGATATTGCTGCTCGCACCATTGAGCATAACTTTGCTCAAGCATAGGTAAATCAAGGAGCCATTCACCCGGATAGTCAATAATATCTAAATAAAGCGTTGATTGCGGCGAAAAGTGGCCGCGCAGCCCTGCATTACTTTGATACTTTATTGCTAAGCGCAGAGTATTAATCCGCTCGGTAGATGCAGGCCATGTAGGCACCCCATCGCTAGGTAATAATGAATTTAGCGCGCGGGTATAATTAAACGTCGGGACTTTTAACGCCTCTTGCGGCACGACTTTAGTGGCCACATGGCGGTGCTCGCGCATTACATCAAAAAAAGGTAAGTTTTTATCGTCCGCTTGGGTTGTAAAGTGTTTAACAAGCGCGGTAATAAAGGCAGTTTTACCACTACCACTTAGGCCAGTTACGGCAAGCTTTACGTGTTGGTCTAAACTGCGATGAAGGGCTTTTTGTGCTTTGCCTTTAATGCTTTTAAAGGTCTTTTTTGCAAATGATTGGCTCATAAAGTGTCTTGCACCTAATTTGCCGTAATTTATCACGCTGCAAATAAGGTGCTATTAAATCCTTTAAAGTTTGTTAATTTCACGGCTCACCGTAAACTCGCTTGAAGTAACATGGCGCTCCATATCTTGAAGGCGAGTATCTACGCGCGTTAAACGCTCTTTTAAATCTTGCAATGCGCGGCGCGGCGGCTCGCCTTTTTGCCATACTTTAAATTTTACTTCTAGCGGATCGTCAGTTTTAGTTGAGCTATTAGTTTGCGCTGTTGCAGGCTCTTTTTTATCTAAAATGAACCAAGCTGCAATATACGCTACCACAAATAATGGGCCACCCGTTAGCAGTACCGCACTAACAAATATAATGCGAACTAACCATAACTCCATATTAAAGTAGTCACTTAATCCCGCACATACACCGGCTATTTTACCGCGTTGTGGGTCTCTTAATAATTCGCGTTTGGCACTCATACTTTGCGTCTCCATTGTGGTGACTCTTGATCAAGCAATGCTTCAAGTGTTTCTAATCGGTCCGCCATTTTTTCAGCTTTTTGTGCAAGCTCAAGTAATTGGCGATGTTCGTGCTCACTTAAACCTTGGCTTACTTGTTTTTTGCTACGGTAGTGCAAAATTAGCCACAGCGGAGCAACAAAAATCATAAACAAGATAAATGGTGCAACTAATATCTCTGGATCAAACATAATCCTCTCCTGACAATCCGTTTTGATGTTTTTAAGCTGGGGCACATGGGCCCCATATATTTTTATATGTAATTATTTATCAGCTAGCTTCTTTTTAAGTTCGGCTAGCTCATCATCTATCTTTTCATTTTTTTGTAGATTAGCAATTTCATCCGCTAACGTCTTTTTACCTAAATCGTACGACTCAATTTGAGATTCTAGTCCATCAATTTTGGTTTCGTAACGTTCAAAGCGGTTAAGTGCTTCTTCGACTTTTGAGCTATCAAGTGTCTTTTTCACTTCAAGGCGCGACTCAGCCGAACGTTGGCGAAGTATAATCGCTTTTTGACGAGATTTAGCATCTGCTAGCTTTTCTTGTAGCGTCGTGACTTCTTGCTGTAATTTCTCAATATGAGACTCTACATGTTCAAGCTCACTCGCTACTGAAGCAACGGCATCTGCCGACTTTTGCTTTTCAAGTAAGGCTGAACGCGCTAAATCGTCGCGGTCTTTACTTAAAGCCAGTTCGGCTTTATCTTGCCAATCACTTACCTGCGCTTTAAGTGTATCTAAGCGGCGTACAATTTCTTTTTTCTCAGCCAATGTTTTAGCTGATGTAGAACGTACTTCAACAAGCGTATCTTCCATTTCTTGAATAATCAGACGAACCATTTTTTCTGGGTCTTCTGCTTTATCTAAAATGGCGTTGATATTAGAATTAACAATATCTGCAAAACGTGAAAAAATTCCCATAACATTTACCTCTGTAATTAAAACTTAGTTAGTCTGCTATAACTAGTATCAATATGCTTGCCAACTTTTTAAAAGTTAAAATACACTTTATTTTCATTACGTTAAACTAAATATACAAATTTCTTTAGTTATCCCTAATTATGAAATACACTAACTGTTAGTAAAAATGACCAAGAGTTAGGAAATATGAGCCAATATCGCCAACAGGATAATTTACTCGGCCAATCAGATAGCTTTCTGTCTGTATTAGATCAGGTATCGCAACTGGCTAATTTAGATAAACCGGTACTTATTATTGGTGAACGCGGCACAGGTAAAGAGCTAATAGCAGCACGCTTACACTTTTTATCAAAACGCTGGGATCAAAACTACGTAAAACTTAACTGTGCAGCGCTTAACGAAAACCTACTCGAAAGTGAGTTATTTGGCCACGAAAGCGGGGCTTTTACGGGGGCAAGTAAACGTCACGAAGGTCGTTTTGAACGCGCTAACAGCGGCACACTGTTTTTAGACGAATTAGCTAATACCTCAGCTATGGTACAAGAAAAACTGCTGCGCGTTATAGAATACGGTGAGTTTGAACGTGTTGGCGGCAAACAAACTGTAAAAGTAGATACCCGCTTAGTGTGTGCGACAAACGAAGATCTTCCTTATTTGGCCGAGCAAGGTGAATTTAGAAGTGATTTACTCGATCGCCTTGCCTTTGATGTAATTACCCTGCCACCACTGCGCAAACGCCAAGACGATATTATGCTTCTTGCTGAGCAGTTTGCGATGAACATGGCGCGCGATTTAGACTGGGAGCTGTTTAGCGGTTTTACCCGAAGCGCAACAGAAACACTGCTTAGTTATGACTGGCCTGGTAATATTCGTGAACTTAAAAATGTGGTTGAACGCAGTTTGTATCGCCACGGTAGTGAACATATTCCCGTTCACCAGATTATTTTAGACCCATTCGATAGCCCATTTAGACCAAAAGCGCGTATTAAAGCACCTATATCAGCTCAAACTGTTAATGCAGAGCCTATTGTTGTTGCGCCGCCGATTACTCAAACAAGCAATGATTCAGCCGTTGATATTCAATTTCCGTGCAGCTTAAAAGAGCGTTCAAACGACTTTGAAATAAACATGATTAATAAAGCACTCGAACATAGCCAATTTAATCAAAAGAAAACTGCAGAAGTACTTGGTTTAACGTATCATCAACTACGTGGTTATCTTAAAAAATACAACTTGTTGGATCAACAATAGTCAGAGGTTATGCGGGTGCATAAATTATTACTTGTTTTGCTTACCACCACTTTAGTTGGTTGCCTTGATAGCAAAGAAGAAATCATAGAAGAAAAAAACCAAGGCTTAGTTTATTGCGCTGAAGCTAACCCTGTGTCGTTTAATCCGCAAGTCACGACCACCGGTTCAACTATTGATATAATTGCTAACCAATTATACGACCGCTTAATTAGCATTGACCCTGTTACGGCAGAGTTTCAAAGTGAGCTGGCGACCGATTGGAAAATTAGCAAAGATGGTAAATCGGTTACCTTTACCCTGCGTAAAGATGTAAAGTTTCATACAACGTCTTATTTTACCCCATCTCGGGACTTTAACGCCGACGACGTTATATTCACCTTTAGCCGATTATTCGATGCATATAATCCATATCACTTTGTGGGCGATGCCGATTACCCGTATTTCCAAAGTGTAGGAATTGATCAACTTATTCGCAAAATTGTGCGCGTGTCTGACTACCAAGTCCGTTTTGAATTGTTTAATCCTGAAAGCAGTTTTTTAGCTAATATGGCTACCGACTTTGCCGTGGTGCTTTCAGAAGAATACGCCATGAAACTTAAGAAAAATAATCAAAAAAACTTATTTGATCAGTACCCTATTGGCACCGGCCCGTATATTTATAAAGAATACCGCCGAGATCACCTTGTACGCTTTTACCGTAACCCACTTTATTGGAAGCATGACGTTGCACTTGAACAATTGGTTTACGATATAACCCCTAACGGCACTACGCGCATAGCAAAAATGCTGACTAAAGAGTGCGATGTAACGGCTCATCCAAGTAGTGCGCAATTGAGCATTTTAGCGCAACGTGATGATATCAACGTCGAAAAAGAAACAAACTTAAACATAGGTTATTGGGCATTTAATACAGAGCGTGCCCCGTTTGACGACTTACGCGTACGCCAAGCGCTTGCGCACGCAATAGATGTAGATAAAATAATGCAGGCGGTTTATTACGGTAACGGTACCCGCGCACAATCTATTTTGCCGCCTACCTCTTGGGCATTTGAGCCACAAGAAGATATACCTACGTTTGATCCAGAACTTGCTAAAAAGTTACTTATTGAAGCAGGCTTACCTAATGGCTTTGATATGACGATATGGGCTATGCCTGTGAGTCGTATTTATAACCCTAATGCACGTAAAATGGCTGAGCTTATGCAAAGTGATTTACGCAAAGTAGGCGTTAACGTCAGTATTGTAGAATATGAGTGGAATACGTTTATTCAACGTATTGGCGAGCATAGGCACGACAGTGTATTACTTGGTTGGGCCGCTGATACACCCGACCCTGATAACTTTTTTAGCCCGCTGCTGAGTTGCACCGCTACTTTTAGTGGCAAAAACCCAGCAAACTGGTGTAATCCCCAATTTGATTTATTGCTTACTAAAGCACTAGACACCACTGATTTAAACAAACGTAAAAAATACTACGAAGACGCACAAAGCTTAATTATTAAAGAGTTGCCATTATTACCTATTGCTCATGGCCTGCGCTTTCAAGCGAGTAGCGCTGATGTGGAAGGCATAACACTTGGCCCGTTTGGTGCTATTTCGCTTGCTAATGCGAGGAAGAAATAATGATCGTAGATTATGTTTTACGTCGCCTTGGTTTGTTCTTTTTTATGATATTAATGCTCAGCGTATTTACGTTTTCATTGGCGTATTTATTTCCCGGTGATCCGCTAAGTAATTTAAGTGGCATACCAAGTGGAAACTTCGCTCAGCATAGTGAGCTTGAGGATAAATATTTATACAACAGCAATTACTTTATGCAATACATTGCCTTTTTAGGAAGAATATTTCAAGGCGATTGGGGGCTTTCGTTTGCCTCTGGTAACAGCGTGTTTAGCCATATTATTGACTTACTACCGGCTACTTTAGAGCTAAGCGTATATGCATTAATTGTATCGGTTGTTATTGGTGTACCTACTGGTATTTTAGGCTCTGGCTATCATAAACGCTGGCCCGATAAACTTATAAACTCTGTCACTATGGTAGGTTATTCAATGCCTGTGTTTTGGCTCGCATTGTTGTTAATAATGGTTTTTTCATTAAAGCTTGGCTGGTTTCCTATGTCGGGTAGAATGGGCCTCCTTTACGAAATACCCGCCAGCACAGGGTTTATATTAATTGATATTGCTCTCGCTGGATTTCCATATAAAGGGATGGCCTTTGTTGATGCACTGCGCCATTTAACACTTCCTACTATTGTACTGGCCATGTATCCAACCACGGTATTAGTGCGCTTTACACGCGAGTCTATGCTTAAAGTAATGGATCAAAACTTTATTAAAACAGCTAGGGCAAAAGGCCTAAACCGCCGTCAACTTATCATGCACCATGCACTGCGTAATGCACTACTACCGGTAATTAAGCAAATTGGTTTGCAATTTAGCACCTTGATAACGCTTGCGATGATTACCGAAGTTATTTTTTCGTGGCCGGGTATTGGCCGTTGGTTAATCGATAGTATTTATCAGCGCGACTTTCCTGCAATTCAAGGTGGATTAATGGCGGTATCTTTATTTGTTATTTTAGCCACCATCATAACTGAGCTTACTTACACTTTATTCGATCCACTCTCGCGGAATCAGGCCCATGGCAAAGTTTAATTTATTTTCTGAAGAGTCGAATAAATCGCCACTTGCGCGATTTTGGCGCAAATTTAAAAACAATCACCCTGCTTTGGTTGGTTTATGGATATTTATGGCGTTTGCATTATTGGCCGCCACAGCTCCTTTTTTAGCGCCCTATGGCGTAAACCAACAGCATAGTGATGCACTACTCATACCGCCCTCATGGCGAGAAATGGGCGATGTACGCTTTATTTTAGGCACCGATGATTTAGGCCGTGATGTACTTTCGCGCTTAATGAATGGTGCAACATATACGTTTGGACTTTCTGTTGTAGCTGCCCTAATCACGACCCTGTTTGGTGTATTAGTGGGTACTTTTGCAGGGATTAGTAAAGGGTTGCGTTCAAGCTTTTTAAATCACTTACTTGATATCACACTTTCTATTCCTTCTTTGTTATTGGCCATAATAATAATCGCCATACTCGGCCCTGGCTTAATGAATACCGTATGGGCAATTATTTTAGCGTTATTGCCGCAGTTTATTCACTCGGTGCGCAACCTAATTGTTGATGAATTAAGTAAAGATTACATTACTGCGTTTAGACTCGATGGCGCATCTAATTGGCATATTATATCGCGCGGTATTTTTCCTAATATTTATGAGCATATTGTGGTTATATTCACGATGGCGCTTTCTACTGCGATATTAGATATTTCAGCACTGGGATTTTTAAAATTAGGGGCTCAGCCACCAACGACCGAATGGGGCGCAATATTAGCCGAAAATCTAGGCCTTATTTATTTAGCGCCGTGGACTGTAGCGCTACCTGGTGTACTGTTATTTTTAGCCGTGTTATCTACTAATTTAGTAGGCGATGGCCTGCGACAAGTGCTAAAAGCACGTAAGGCTGATTAAATGCAATTACTCGATGTTCGTAACTTAACAATTGAACTACGTACCTCTGAAACTGTAATTAGAGCCGTAGACAGAGTGAGTTTTAGCTTAAAAGAAGGCGAAGTACATGCGCTTGTAGGCGAGTCTGGCTCTGGTAAAAGCCTAATAGCAAAAGCGATTATTGGTGTATTAAACGAGCGCTGGGATATTACTGCCGACCGAATTCATTGGCGCGGCGTAGACTTAATGCGTTTAAGCCCAGAGAAACGCCGTAAAATAGTAAGCCAAGATATAGCAATGATCTATCAAGACCCAAGTCGCTGCCTTGACCCAACCGCTAAAATATTTGACCAAATAGCCGAAACACTCCCAGAGGTAGCGACTAAAGGTTTCTTTTTAAAACGTAACCGAGAGAGAAAAGATAGAGTAAAAGCGCTTATTCATAAGGTGGGTATTAAAAACCACGAAGCGGTACTAAGTAGTTACCCTCATGAGCTCTCTGAAGGCGTATGTCAAAAAGTAATGATTGCGATGGCCATTGCTCGCACGCCTAAGTTATTAATAGCTGACGAGCCAACTACAGCACTTGAAAGCACAACTCGCGCACAAGTATTTAGGTTACTAAAAAGCTTAAACCAGCTGAAAAACATGTCTATTTTGATGATCTCTCATGAACTTGAAGAGATTGCACATTGGTCGCATGGCATTCATGTTTTATATTGCGGGCAAATGGTTGAAGCAGGCCCAACCCATGAAATATTTAAACAGCCTCGCCATCCATACACGCAAGCATTACTAAAAAGCCTACCAGACTACGAACAAGGCTTAGCACATAAAGAACCTTTTTATGCGCTTAAAGGGACTATCCCTACTCTGCAACATTTGCCTATTGGCTGTCGCCTTGGGCCGCGTTGTCCACAAGCGCAAAAAGCCTGTGTGGTTACACCAGCCCTGACTAAGCATCATGGTCATAGTTATGCGTGTCACTTTCCGTTAATTAAGGACATGAAGTAATGCAGCCACTGTTAAAAGTACAAGCGCTTAGTAAAACCTTTAATGTGCGAGCTGGGCTTTTTTCACGTAAAAAGTTTGAAGTTCTTAAAAACATTTCATTTTGCGTAGGTAGAGGTGAAAGCATTGCCATAATTGGCGAAACAGGCGCAGGTAAAAGTACGTTGGCAAAACTACTTTCAGGAGCTGATAGCGCCGATAGCGGGCAAATTTTACTCGAGAATAATATTATCGAAGATAATGGCGTACGTGATAATCAATGTCGCCATATTCGTATGATTTTTCAAGATTCAGCTGCATCGCTCAACCCGGGATTAACCATTGGCGAAATGCTTGATGATTGCCTGCAATATAATACTGAGCTTGATGCTAGTGAACGCACTGAAAAGATTGATGCAACGCTTTCTAAGGTGGGTTTGCTAATCGATCATAAACACTACTACCCGCATATGTTTAGTGTGGGGCAGCTACAGCGTGTAGCGTTTTCTCGTGCATTAATTTTAGATCCTAAGGTGATTGTACTTGATGAAGCTGTTTCGTCTTTAGATCCATCTATAAGGGCGCAAATAGTAAATTTGTTACTTAAACTTCAGCGCGATACAGGCCTTACGTATGTGATGATCACTCATCATTTAAGTTTAGTACGCCACATTAGTGATTTTGTTGTTGTACTTGATAAAGGCGAAGTGGTTGAATACGGTCCTACTGAAGATGTTTTTCAAAACCCTCAATCAAAAGTAACGCAGCGTTTATTAAGCTGCTAAAACAGATTATAAATACCTAACTTTTTTGTAAGGTAACCGTATTTAGATGGGTCTTCTCATTAATTGTATTTAATTAATAAGAGATCTCATGCTTAAACAAAAGTTACTACTTAGCCTTTCCCCCCTACTCTTTCTATCAGCTTCAGCTATTGCTGATACACCAAAAAAGATTAAAAACTGGGTTGGTGGCGTTGATCATTTAGGTTTAACTGTATCAAACTTAGATGCATCCAAAGCATTTTTTACTGATGTACTTGGCTTTAAAACGCTAGGAAATGACCCTGCCTATCCTGCTTATTTTTTATCAAACAATAAAATAACCATTACATTATGGCGCGTGAAAAACGATGCAAAACGTGTGGAGTTTAATAGAGCAGAAAATGTGGGCTTACATCATTTAGCACTCAGTGTTGAAAGTATCAAAAATTTAAACGAGCTACATGAACACTTAAAAATGCAAAATAATATTATTATAGAGTTTGCACCCGAAAACTTAGGTAGCGGCCCAACCCAACATATGATGATAAGAGAGCCTAGCGGCAATCGAATTGAGTTTATTGCCAGAGGTAATTAATACCAATCCGCTTAATTAAGTGATCTATTTTGAGGATGGAAAAACGTGTTGATAGCTAGGCAAAAAATTCGCTATTTAGTTGTTCTAAACAAGAATTTTTTAACACAGGTAGCGACACGTTTAGCCCCGCAAAATGATTAAGTATTATTGCGGATTGGTATTATACCAACTTTATTCAAGACAATAAAAAAGGCGCTTTAAAAGCTGTCTCTTGATCACAAGTCTGACTCAAGAGATTTTGCTAAATCGTAGCCTTCCAGGATGGCTTGTAACTTAAGCCATCCTTGCCATAACACTTTCACAGATGCACGCCCTGTGCGCTTGG